>DYIS01000014.1:11483-20003 GCA_020723545.1 Ktedonobacter racemifer | reverse complement strand
GTTGTCAAGGTGCTGATTCCCCCTGCACGAGGGGTTTTTCAGAGTTCTCCTAGGGAGCTGAAGGGCCTTTCCTCCCTGGCTGCGATTATGCGCTGTATGGTCTTCTCGGTCAACCCCTTGACCTGGTCCAGGCCCATCCAGAGGGTCACCTTGCCCGTGTCATCGCGCTCCAAGGTGAACTCGCGTCCGGAATGGTTCACGTGCGGCGGCCGCACCGCCAGGCCCAGCCGCCGGGCTTCCCTCAAATAGATCGCCTGGGGATAATAGCCACCCCAGTTGGCCAGGACGGCGCACATAAACTCCGCCGGATAGTTGGCCTTGAGGTAGGCCGAGCGATAGGCCACCACCGCATAGCTGGCGGCGTGGGCCTTACAAAAGCCAAAGCCAGCGAAGCCCTCCAAAAGACGCCAGATCGTCTCGGCGGTGGGGAAGTCGGCGCCCGAATGCTCCACCCCGCCCCGGATGAAGGCCTCCTTGAGCGTGGCCATCTCCGCCGAGGCCTTGAACTTGCTCATAGCCCGGCGGAGCACGTCGGCCTGGGCCAGAGAGAGGTTAGCGAAGTCATGGGCGATGCGCAGGACCTGCTCCTGGTAGAGGACCACGCCGTAGGTCTCCCACAGGATCGGCCGCAGCTTGGGGTGCAGGTAGGTCGCCTCCTCCAGGCCGGCGTGGCGCCGTACGAAGGCGTCCTTCAGGCCACCTTGGAGGGGCCCGGGGCGATACAGGGATATCGCGGCGATGATATCAGACAGGTTCTTCGCTCCCAGCTCGCGCAGCATGGAACCCATACCTGGGCTCTCCATCTGGAAACAGCCGATGGACTCACCCCGCGACAGGAGCTGTGCCGTCTTCTCATCATCCGGAGGTATCTTCTCCAGGTCTATCTTCATCCTCCAGCCTCGCCGCACTAACTCCACCGCATCGGCCAGGACAGTCAGGGCCTTGATGCCCAGGAGGTCGATCTTGATCAGGCCCAGCCTGGCGATGCCCTCCAGGTCGTACTGGGTGATGACCAGGCCTTTGGACGCAAGCTGCACCGGCACCCAGTCGGTGATGGGGCCGGGGGCGATGACGATGCCGCCCGAATGGATAGAAAGGTGCCGCGGAAACCCATCGAAAACGCGGCTCATCTCGATCACCTGGGCCGTGAGCGGGTCCTGGTCCTGAGCAAGGATCTTCTGGTAGGTCCTGTCGATGTTGTCCCTCATACCCAGATGCCAGAGGTGGGGGATGCGCTCGGCGATGGCATTGATCTTTTTCGGGGCCAGGCCGAAGGCCTTGGCCACCTCCCGGAAGGCCGAGCGGGCCTGGAGCGTCACCACGGTAGAGACCATGGCCACCCTCTCAACGCCGTACTTCTGCTAGACGTAGGCGATGACCTCGTCCCGGCGGCGGGAGCACAGGTCCAGGTCAATGTCCGGCGGGTCGCTGCGTTCCCGGTTTAAGAACCTCTCGAAGTACAGGTCATGGGCTATGGGGTCCACCTGGGTGATCCCCAGGCAATAGCAGGCCAGGCTACCCGAGGCCGAGCCCCGGGGGCTCCAGGGAATGCTTTTCTCTGTGGCATATCCCACAATGTCGGCCACTACCAGGAAATAGGGGGTGTACCCCAATTCATCGATGGTCTCCACCTCATGGCGCAGGCGCTCCTCCACTGGAGGGGTGATCGTCGCATAGCGCCTCTGGGCCCCTTCCCGGCATTTCTTCCAAAGGGTAGATCGGCTGGTCTCGCCCGGCGGTATCTTCACGCTGGGGAACACCCGGGCGCCGGTTAAAAGATCGAGCCGGCAACGCTCAGCGATGTGAGCCGTGTTCTCCACCGCCGCCGGTTAATGGAAGAAAAGAGCCTCCATTTCCTTGGGCGATCTCAGATAGAGATTGGGGTAGAGGCGTTTGTCCGGGTGTGGCTCTTCCAGTGTGGTGATCGTGCGCATGGCGGACAGGACGCGGTGCCGAGAGGCATCCCCCGGCCGCAGATAGTGCACGTTATTGGTAGCCACGGTGGGGAGGCCGAGCTTGCTCGCCCCCAAGGCCAGAAGCGCGGCATCCCCCTCATCCTTTTCTTCCTGGATTTGCATTTCCAAGAAGACGTTGCCCTGGCCGAACAGGAGGACCAGTTCTCTTGCCAGGACCTGGGCCTCCCCCTGGCGCCCAGCGAGGATGAGCTGGTTCAAATGCCCCCGCTTCCCCCCGGAGAGGGCGATGAGCCCTTCGGTACGGCCCCTTAATCGATCCAGGGTCAGGTAGCCCGCCGCGCCGGTCTTCACCTCGCTGCTCAACCGGCACAGGTTGGCATAGCCTTCTTTCCCCTGGGCCAGCAAGACCAGGCTTTTATCTCCCTCCAGGGTCGTCTCCATGCCCACAATAGGCTTGATCCCCACCTGATTACAAAGGGCGCAGAACTCCACTGCTCCGTACAGGGCGTCGTGGTCGGTGAGCGCTACGGCCTCCATCCCCAGATCCCGGCAGGCGCTTACCAGCTCCGCCAGGGGGATGGCTCCGTCCAGGAGGCTGTAATTGGAGTGTACATGGAGGTGAGTGAACATGGATGCTCGCGATCTCTACAGTAAAGAATCGGTGATCTGTATCCCGTGGTCCCTACGCTACGGCTAGATCTTGAAGATCGCCCCCACCGTGCTTTGGGCCAGCGCCAGGAGAGCGGAGGGGAAAAGTCCCAGAAGGAGCGTGGCGGTGGCCGCGATGGCCAGGGACACCGATACCAGAGGTGCTGTGGAAGCAGGGGCGGCCTCGGGGACAGGCTCCCGCATGTACATGATGACGATGAGCCGCAGGTAGTAGTAGGCCGAGATTACGCTGTTCAGGACGCTGACGACGGCGAGCCAGACCAGGCCCGCCTCCACCGCGGCCCCGAAGAGATAGAACTTAGCCACGAATCCCGCGGTGGGCGGCACACCCGCCAGCGACACCATGAAGATCGTCATGGCCAGGGCCACCAGGGGCGCTCGGCTGCCCAGCCCGGCGTAATCGGACAACTCCAGGGCCTCCTGCCCCTGGCGGGCCAGGTATACCACCACCGCAAAGGCCCCCAGGTTGGTGAAAGCATAGGCCACCATGTAGAAGAGCACCGCCGAGACCCCGGCCTGGCTGTTGGAGGCCATGGCCACCAGGAGATACCCGGCATGGGCGATGCTGGAATAGGCCAGCATGCGCTTGATGTCGCCCTGAGCGATGGCCACCACGTTGCCCAGCGTCATGGTCAGCACCGCCAGAGCGGCCAAAAGCCACGTCCAGTCCACGGACAGTGCGGGAAAGGCGTAGAGGAATACCCGCAGGAACCCAGCGAAGCCGGCAGCCTTAGCCCCTACGGACATAAACGCCGTCACCGGCGTGGGTGCGCCCTGATACACGTCGGGCACCCACATCTGGAAGGGTACCGTGGCCACCTTGAAGCCAAAACCCACGATCAAAAGCCCCACCGCGATCCAAAGCAAGGGGTTGCCTGCCACCCCGGCTTGCGCCAGGAAGCTCACGATCCTCGCCAGGTTGGTGGTGCCCGTGGCGGCGTAGGTCAGGGCAGCGCCGTAGAGCAAGAACCCGGAGGAGAAAGCTCCCAGGAGAAAATACTTCAGGGCCGCTTCCTGGGCCCCCAGGTCAGTCCGGGCAAAGCCCGCCAGGACGTAGAGGGCTAAAGATAGTATCTCGAGTCCCAGGAAAATGACGATGAGGTCGGTGCCCGAGGCCATGAGCATCATGCCGAAGACCGCCAGGAGGAGCAACACGTAGTACTCGCCGTGGTCCATGTCCATCTGACCCAGGTAGCGCACCGACAGCAAAACCGTCATGCCCAGGGCTATCAGGAAGATGAGGCCGAAGAAGAGCCCGTAGTTGTCCAGGGCCACCATGCCGCTGAAGGCGGCCTGGCTCTGGCCCCAGAGCAAAAAGCTCTTGGCCATGGCCCCCGCCACGCCCAGAAGGGCCAGGACGGCCAGCGCGCCTTTCCGTCCGGGCGCAGTGAACAACTCGCCCACCAATACCAGGAGGGCTGTCGCGAGCACCAGTAAGGCCGGGGCAATGCTCCCCAGGTCCACCGTTGGCACCACGAAATCCATGAGCTGACTCCAGGGTATAATGGGTTTACGGCTAGCGATACAGGTCTTGTCGTGCCATGGGGATGCCCTCTGCCTGCATCCCATCTAACACCAAGACCTGGCCCTTTGACTTCACCTCCGCCAATAGTGCCTGGGTGGAGGCCTCCATGGGCTTCAGGAAGGGCCAGGGGTAGACCCCGATCAGGAAGATCAGGACGATGATCGGTGCCAGCACCAGGACCTCCCTGGCCGACAGGTCCAGGAGAACCTGGTTTTGCTGGTTTTTAAGTTCCTCGAAGATCATCCGCTGGAGCATCCAGAGCATGTAAACTGCCGAGAGGATCACCCCCGTGGCGCCGAAGGCCGCCCACAGCCAGTCGTGCCGAAAGGCCCCCACCAGGATCAAGAACTCCCCCACAAAGCCGTTCAGGCCCGGCAGGCCGATAGAGGCCAGCGAGACCACCAGGAGCGTGATCGAGAACAGCGGGATGACCTTCCACAGGCCGCCGAAGTCGGCGATCATCCGGGTATGCCGCCGCTCGTACAGCATGCCCACGATCAGGAACAAGGCGCCGGTGGATAGCCCGTGGTTGATCATCTGTAATATCCCGCCCTGCACCCCCTGAGAATTGAAGGCAAAGAGCCCCAGCATCACAAACCCCAGGTGAGAGACACTGGAATAGGCCACCAGCTTTTTCACGTCCTCTTGAATCAAGGACACCAAAGCCCCGTAGATAATGCCGATGATGGCCAACGCGGCGATGATAGATGCCAGCTCCCGGGCCGCCGCCGGGAATAGCGGCAGGCTGAAGCGCACGAAACCGTAGGTCCCCATCTTCAAGAGCACGCCCGCCAGGATCACGCTCCCCGCCGTGGGGGCCTCCACATGGGCGTCGGGGAGCCAGGTGTGGAAGGGGAACATGGGGACCTTGATGGCAAAGGCCACGGAAAAAGCCAGGAAGAGCCACAGTTGGGCCCAGAAGTCCAGGTTCAGTTTCCTGAGCTCCAGGAGGTCAAAGGTGTAGAGGCCGGTGACCGCGTGATTGAAGAAATACAAGGCCAGAATGCCCACCAGCATCAAGACGCCGCCGGCCATGGTATAGAGGAAGAACTTCACCGCGGCGTAGATACGGCTGGGCCCGCCCCAGATGCCGATGAGGAAATACATGGGGATGAGCATGGCCTCCCAGAAGACGTAGAAGAGGAAAAGATCGGTGGCCACGAAAACACCAATCATGCCGGTCTCGAGGACCAGCATCACCGCGTAGTACCCTTTCACCCGCGTGGTGATGGCGCTCCAGGAGGACAGTATGGCGATGGTGCTCAGGAATGTGGTCAAAAGCACCAGCCACAGGCTGATGCCATCGATGCCCATCTGGTAATTTATCCCCAGGCTCTCGATCCACGGCACCTTCTCCACGAACTGCATGGCGGCGGTGTCAACCCGGAAGAAGAAGTATAGCGGCAGCGAGGCGAGAAACGTAAGCGAAGAGAAAAGGAAGGCCGTCGCCTTCACCGCCGCCAGGTTCCTGCCATCCAGGGCCAACACCACCGCCGCCCCGACCAGCGGCAAATACACAATTACGGAAAGTAGCGGAAAGCCTAACTGGATCATGAGCTCACCTGAAAAGGAAATACCCCAAAACTATCACCGCTCCCAGGAAGATGGACAGGGCATAGTTGCGCACGAAGCCGGTCTGCAACCTCCGCAGCCAGGCACCCGAGGCAGCTACCGTCCGCCCCACGCCGTTCACCACCCCATCGATCACTGTGACCTCAAACCTCTCGCCCAGGAAATGTGCCAGGGCCACCAATGGCTGGACCACCAGGCCGCCATAGATCTCGTCCACATAGTACTTGTTCACCAAGAGCGCATACAGGCCCCCAAAACGGCGGGCCAGGACCCCCGGCGCTTCGGGCCTTGCCAGATAGAAGTACCAGGCCAGGCCCATGCCCAGGAAGGCCGCCAGGACCGACAGGCCCATGAGCCCCAGCTCGTTCGCCGGAGCCTGAGTCTCCAGCGCCATCCACGCCTCGCCGCGGAAAACCGGGGCCAGGAAGGAGCCGAAGGCGTCGCTGCCGCCCAGGATGCCCGGCACGCCGAGATAGCCTCCCAGGGCCGCCAGGGCCGCCAGCAGGGCCAACGGCAACGCCATATTGGACGGCGGTTCGTGAATGTGGCCCTCCGCCTCCACTGTTAGCCGCGACTCACCGTGGAAGGTTAGAAAGACAGCCCGGAGGGCATAGAAAGCAGTAAGGGCTGCAGTGGCAAGCCCAATTGCCCACAGGACCATGCCACCTCGGGGACTGGCAAAAGCCTGCCACAATATGGCGTCCTTGCTGAAGAAGCACGAGAGTCCCGGGAACCCGCTGATGGCCAGGGCGCCCACCACGAAGGTCCAATAGGTGACCGGTAGTTTCAGGCGAAGGCCGCCCATCTTCAGCATGTTGGTCTCGCCCCCCAGGGTGTGCATGACGCTGCCCGCCCCCAGGAACAGGAGGGCCTTGAAGAAAGCGTGGGTGGTCAGGTGAAAGATCCCGGCAGCGTAGGCCCCAACGCCCACGGCCAGGAACATGTAGCCGAGCTGGCTGATGGTGGAGTAGGCCAGCATGCGCTTGATGTCGGTCTGCACCAAGGCGATGGTAGCGGCGTAGAAGGCAGTGACCGCACCGATGGTGGCCACCACGGACAGGGAGAAGGGAGCCAGCTCGAACAGGGCGTGGGTCCTGGCCACCATGTACACCCCGGCGGTGACCATGGTGGCGGCATGGATCAGGGCGCTCACCGGCGTAGGCCCCTCCATGGCGTCCGGCAACCAGACGTAGAGCGGGATCTGCGCCGACTTACCGGTGGCGCCCACAAACAGCAGGAGGGTGATCGTGGTGGCGGTCACGCTCCCTACCGCCAGCATCTGGGGGGCCCCGGCGAAGACGTCCTGGTAGTCCAGGCTTCCAAAGGTAACGAAGATGAGCATTACCCCCAGGGCAAAGCCAAGATCCCCAACCCGGTTGACGATGAAGGCCTTCTTCCCGGCATCGGCCGCCGCCTTGCGCTCATACCAAAAGCCGATGAGCAGGTAAGAGCACAAACCCACCAGTTCCCATCCCACGTACAGCACCAGGAAGTTATTCGCGGTGACCAGGAGGAGCATGGAGAAGACGAACAGGTTCAGATAGGTAAAGTATCGGGCGTAGCCTCGGTCCTCCGCCATGTACCCCGTGGAATAGACGTGGATCAGGAAGCTCACGCCGCTGACCACCAGGAGCATCACCGCCGAGAGCGGGTCGATCTGCAGGGCGAAATTCACCTGGAAATCACCGGTGCCGATCCACTGGTACATAGGCAACATCACCAGCCGTTCTCCTGCCGGGAGTCGGGTCAAGTCAGCGAAAACCCAGGCCGAGCCCAGAGATGCCAGCCCCACTGTGCCGCAGGCCACCAGGCTCACAAAGCGCTTGCCCAGCCTGGCGCCCAGGAAGGCGTTGGCCGCTGCGCCCAGGAGAGGGAGTATTGGAATGATCCATGCCTGGTATAACATCTACCGGATCACCATTTCAGCAGGTTCACCTCATCCACGTCCGTCGTCCCCCGGCTCCGGAAGATCGCCACGATCAGGGCCAGCCCCACCGCCACCTCCGCCGCCGCCACCGTGAGCACTAGGAAGACGATCACCTGGCCATCCAGGGAATTCAAATAGCGGCCGGCGGCCAGGAAGGTCAGGTTCACCGCGTTCAGCATCACCTCAATGGACATGAAGATGATCAGAGCGTTACGCCTGACCAGGATCCCCACCGTGCCGATGGTGAACAGGATGCCACTCAAGATCAAATAGTAGGAGACCGGGACCATGCTACAACTTCCTTTTGGCCAGCACCACCGCCCCGACGATGGCCACCAGGAGCAGGACCGACGTCAGCTCAAAGGGAAAGACGTAATCGCTGAGCAAGAGCCTGCCCACCAACTGGACGTTGCCGCCCTGGGCCACCATCTCAGTGGTGGCCTTTCCCGGCAGGCCGGGGAGCAGGTTGGACTGGGCCACGTAGATTATCTCCGTAAGCAGCAACACGCCCAGGACAGCGGCAAAGACGCGTTGCCCGGGCAGCCGCTCCCGGCCTTCTTGCGCCTTTTCTCCAAGGAGCATGATCACGAAAAGGAACAACACCATCACCGCCCCGGCATAGACGATGATCTGGACGATGGCCACGAACTGGGCGTTCAGCATCAGGAAGAGCACTGCCAGGGCCACCATATTCGTGATCAAGCTGAGGGCGCTGTGCACGGCGTTGCGTAGGGCCACCACCCCCACCGCCCCTAATATGGCTACAGCGCCCACCGAGAGAAACAATATTAGTTCCACCGGCTAGCCCTGCCCTTGCTTGGAGTTATCCTGAGGCGGCTCCAACAGCATGTCCTTGGTGTAGATGAAGCCGTCCCGATCGTAGCTCACGAACTCATAAACCTTACCCAAAA
>DYIS01000014.1:0-11473 GCA_020723545.1 Ktedonobacter racemifer | reverse complement strand
AACGATGGCTTCGGTGGGGCAAGCCTCCTGGCAAAACCCGCAGAAGATACAGCGGATCATGTTGATCTCGTAGACCTTGCCATAGCGCTCCCCCGGGGAGAGGCGAGCCCCCTCCGTATTCTCCCCTGCCTCCACGTAGATGGCATCGGCAGGACAAGCCGCCGCACAAAGCGCGCAGCCAATGCACCGTTCCAGGCCGTTGTCCCAGCGGCGCAGATAGTGGCGCCAGCGGGCCCGGGCCGGCAGGGTCAGCTTCTCCTCCGGATACTGCACGGTGACCGGCTTGCGCCAGAAATGCTTCAGGGTTGTGTACAACCCCTTGGGCAAGGCGACCAGGACGTTCTGGAAAAACCGTTCCAGCATCAGAAGTACATCTCTTTCAGCACTATGGCCAGGGCGGTGACGAAGACGTTGGCCAGCGCCAGCGGCAGAAGTACCTTCCAGCCCAGGCCCATGAGCTGGTCGTACCGGAGGCGCGGCAGGGTCGCCCGCAGCCAGACGAAACAGAAGAGAAAGATGAGCACCTTGGCGGAAAACCAGATAGCCGGCGGCAATACCGGA
The DNA here is from genome assembly GCA_020723545.1 of Ktedonobacter racemifer. GTDB lineage: Bacteria > Chloroflexota > DTOL01 > DTOL01 > JACQYG01 > JACQYG01. Next base: position 10,912 of record DYIS01000014.1, on the reverse strand, counting down.
CCCTGCCATCCGCCGAAGAACAGGGTCACCGTCAAGGCGCTCATGGTGATCATGTTGACGTACTCGGCCATGAAAAACAGGGCGAACTTGATGCTGGAATAGTCGGTGTGATAGCCGGCCACCAGCTCGGTATCGGCCTCGGGCAGGTCAAAGGGCGCCCGGTTCACGTCGGCGATAGCGCAGACCATGAACAGCGCTGCCCCCACCGGCTGCAAGAAGACGAACCACCGCGGAATGAAGCCCAGCCAATAACCACCCTGGGCCTGGACGATGTCCAGGGGCCGGAGCGAACCCGTTATCAAAAGCACCCCGACCAGAGACAGCCCCAGTGACAGCTCGTAGCTGATCACCTGGGCCGCTGAGCGCAGGCCACCCAGGAAGGAGTATTTGTTGTTGGTGGACCAACCGCCCAGGATGATGCCGTATACGCCCATGGAGGCCATGGCCAGGACGTAGAGCACACCCACGTTCACGTCGGCCAGGTTCAAGGTGACCTCCCGGCCGAAGAGGTTCACCGCCGGACCGATGGTGATGACGGCAAAGGCCATCAGGGCGGTGATCAAGGACACCGCCGGAGCCAGGATATAGGTGAGCCGATCGGCCTGGGCCGGCATGATGTCCTCCTTGAAAAGAAGCTTCAGGCCATCGGCCACGGGCTGCATCAGCCCGAAAGGGCCCACCCGGTTGGGGCCATAGCGCACCTGGATGCGGGCCACCACCTTTCGCTCCACCCAAGTCATATAGGCGAAGCCGGTCAAAAGCCCCACCAGGATGGCCCCGCATTTGACGAGGATGATCACCAGGGCCTCAGCCATGGACATCTACCTATGGCCGCTTACTTATCTTGATGCGAGGCACTTCCATCCCATCACGGAAGAGCCGATTGGCATTGACATCGCTCCCGCGCCAGGGGATGTAGACCATGCCGGGCGGACAATCTGAGTTATGCCGCACCGGCAGGCTCAGCTCTCCGGCGGGTGAGGAGACCTTAACCGCTTCCCCCTCCATTAGGCCCAGCGCCGAGGCATCATGGGGATTGATCTCTATCCGAGACCTGGCCAGGACCGGGCCCAAGACCGGGCAACGGCTGGAAAAGGTATCGGTGGAATAGAACGGTTCGCCTAAAAGCAGGATAAAAGGAAACCCTTCGTCCTCCACTGGGACCCGGAGGCGCTCACCGGGAAAGAAGCGCCGCTGGTTTTCCCCAGATTCTTTACTAGTAAAGAGACCTATGGCCTCGAAGTCCAGGCCTCGGTACCAGGGCAATACCAGGGCCATCTCCTCCTGGATCTTCCGAGACGAAGCGTAACCGAAATCGCCGCCCAGCTCGCTGCCCAGGGTCGAGAGGGCCTGCCACTCCACCATGATGCCCTCGCGAGGCCCAAGCCCCCGGGCATTCCGCTGCACCCGGCCCTCCAGATTAGTATAGGTGCCTTCCTTCTCCACGAAGCTGGTTCCAGGCAGCACCACATCGGCCCGGGCAGCGGTGGGGGTCAGGAACAGGTCTTGCACCACCAGGAAATCCACGGCTTCCAGCGCTCGCTCTGCCTTGGCGCCGTCCGGATAGTCGGACAAAAGATCCACGCCAAAAAGATACAGGCCCTTGACCTTCGACCCCGCCTCAGATAGCATCTTTTGGGTGCTGAGTCCCGGTCGATCCGGCAAGCTCACGCCCCAGTGGGCCGCTAGCCGGGCGCGATATTCGCCGTCGCCAAGCGAGCGACGCCCCGGCAGGGCTGTCGGCAGGACCCCCAGGTCCACTGCCCCCTGGGAATTACCGTTGGTGCCCAGGGCCATCAGGCTTGCCGGACCTCGCTCCGGCCGAGCCAGGGCCAGGGCCAGGTTGGCTAACGTCCTGATTATGGCGTCGGCGTTTGCCTGCTGGATAATCTGGTTCCCGAACAGGATGACGGGGTTGGCCGCGCCGGCCAGAGCCCAGGCCGTCGCGCGCAAAACCTCAGGCTTCAGGCCCGTGGCCCGGGAAACCCGTTCCGGCGTGTGTTCCCAAATCTTTACTAGTAAAGAATCCCAGCCCGGGAACCTTTCTCGCAAGTGTTCTTCCGAACACAGGCCCTCGGCGACGAGGGCATTGATCAGGCCGTAGATCAGCGCGATCTCGCTGCCATACCGATAGCCCAACCACTGGTGGGCCAGGCGGTCCAGTTCGGTTGCCTTTGGGTTGGCCAGGACCAGCCTGGTGCCGCCCCGCACCACCGCCTTGCGCAGCCGCAAGAAGACGATGGGCTGCTCCTGGACCATGTCCCCGCCCAGGACCAGGATAACGTCGGCCTTCTCCAATCCCTGAATAGGGCCCGAGAGAGGCAGGCCCAGCAACCCATCGTCCTCGTACCAGCGTTCTTTCAGTCGATGGTCCACGTTATTGGTGCCCAATCCCGCGCGGAAGAGCTTCTGGAACAGGTAAAGCTCCTCGTTCGTGCTCCGCGAGGAGGCGATGCCACCCACTGAATCCGGACCGTTCGTGGCCTGGACGGCGCGGAGCCCCGTGGCGATGGTCTTGAGGGCCTCATCCCAGGAGACCGGGGTCAAGATGCCGCCCTTTTTGACCAGGAGTGTCCGTATGCGTTCGGCGTTGTTAATGTAGTCGTAGGTGAAACGGCCCTTATCACAGATCCAGTCTTCGTTCACCGCCTCGTTCTCCCGGGCCACCAGGCGCACCACCTGCCCGCTGCGCACCTGGACCGAAGTGTTGCAGCCGCAACTGCACAGGGGGCAGATGCCATTGTACCTCTCCACCTCCCAGGCCCGGGCCCGAAAGCGGAAGGCCCGGCTGGTCAGGGCTCCCACCGGGCAGATGTCCACGGTGTTTCCGGAGAACTTGCAGTCGTAGGTTCGCCCCGGGAAAACATCCAGATAGGTTTCAGCGCCCCTTTCCACGAATACCAGGACATTGTCCCCGGCGATCTCGCTGCAGAAACGGGTGCAGCGCTGGCAGGCGATGCAGCGCTCGCGGTCCAGGACGATGAGCGGGCTCAGGTCTACGGGCTTGACGAAGTGACGCTTGTCGGCGAGGGGGAAACGGCTCTTGCCCGGGCCGTATTTATAGGTGATGTCCTGGAGATCGCACTCGCCGCCCTTGTCACACACCGGGCAGTCCAAAGGATGGTTGACGAGCAAGAACTCCAGGACCCCCCGGCGTGCCTTGACCACCTCCGGGGTCTGGGTGAGCACCACCATCCCCTCGGAGACCTCCGTGGTGCACGCCGTCTGCAGCTTGGGCATCATGGCTATGACCGGCTGGCCCCTGGCATCCCTCTCCATCTGCCCGTCCTTGCCCCGCCGCGGCATGCCCACCTCCACCACGCACATGCGGCAGGCCCCCAGGGGGGAGAGCTTGCGGTAGGAGCAGAAGATGGGTATATCTATCCCCACGCCCCGGGCCGCCTCGGTGATCAGCGTCCCGGGCGGGACGGTGACCGGTACATCGTCGATTGTGATGTTAACGAAGGCTGCCATAGGTCACTGGTTGGTCAGTTGGTTCGTGGTCTTTCGTCGTTGGTCCACGGATTATGGTCCACGGTCTACCGACCATCTCCAGCACCCTCCACGTCTGACATGATGTTGATATTCCTCCCGGAAATGCTTTACCGTCCCCTGCACCGGCGCTATGGCCGCGTCGCCGAAGGGGCAGAAGCACTTGCCAGCCATGTTGTCGCAGATGTCCAGCAACAGTTCGATGTCGCCGTCCTGGCCCTGACCGGCCTCGATGCGTCCCAGCAGATGCGCCAACCAGTATGTCCCCTCGCGGCACGGCGTGCATTTGCCACAGGACTCGTGGCGGAAGAACTCGGTGAGACGCAGGGCAGCCCACACCATGCAGGCCGTCTCATCCATCACCATCACCGCCCCAGAGCCCAGCATAGAGCCCGCCGCCGCCACCGACTCGAAGTCCATGTTCACGTCCAGGTGGGCGGCGGTGAAGGTCGGCGTGGAAGGGCCGCCCGGGATTATCGCTTTGAGCTGCTTGCCGTCGCGGACACCCCCGCCGTGCTCGAATATTATCTCCCGGAGCGGCGTCCCCATGGGCAGCTCGTAGTTGCCCGGCCGCTTCACGTGGCCGCTCAAACAGAAGACCTTCGTCCCGGGGCTCCGGGAAGTGCCGATGGCGGCGAAAGCCTCCGGACCGTTCAATACGATGTACGGCACGTTGGCCAGGGTCTCCACGTTGTTGATCACCGTGGGCTTCCGGTAAAGCCCGGCGGTGGCGGGGAAGGGCGGCTTGAGCCGGGGCTGGCCCCGGTAGCCCTCCAGGGACTCCAGGAGCGCCGTCTCCTCCCCACAGATATAGGCCCCCGCGCCCCGATAGACGGCCACGTCCAGGTCATAGCCGGAGCCAAGGATATTCCGCCCCAGGTAACCCTTCGCCGTGGCCTGCCGGATGGCCTTCTCCAGCTGCCTGGCAGCGTAGGCGAACTCGCCGCGGATGTAGATAACGGCCAGATGAGCGCCGATGGCGTAGCTAGAGAGAATGATGCCCTCGATGAGTTCGTGGGGGTCCTTCTCCATTATCTCCCGGTCTTTGAAAGTCCCTGGCTCGCCCTCGTCAGCATTGCAACACAGGTATCTGGGCAGCGCTGGGTCCTTGGGAATGAAGCTCCATTTCAGGCCCGTGGGAAAGCCCGCTCCACCGCGCCCCCGGAGCCCCGACCTCTTCACCAGATCCACCACCGCCTGCGGGGAAAGCTCCTTGAGCGCCTTGGCCAGCGCCTGATAGCCGCCTTTCCTGACGTAGGTGGCGATGTCACTTTGCTCCGGGTCGTCAGTATAGCGGAGTACGATCTTCTCGCCCATGCCCCTCAACCCTCGGCCAGTCTGGCCAGGACTGCATCTATGGCCTCGGCGCTCATGTTCTCGTGATAGTCCTCGTCTATCTGGACCACCGGCGCCGTGCCGCAAGACCCCAGGCACTCCACGGTCTCAAGGGTAAATAGCCCGTCCGGGGTGGTCTCCCCCACCCCAATGCCCAGCCTGGCCTTCAGGTGATCCAGAAGCTCGTCTGCACCCGATAGCGCACAGGGGAGGTTAGTGCACACCTGGATCAGGTGTCTGCCCGTGGGTCGGCGCTTCAACATGGTGTAGAAGCTGGCCACCGCCTCCACCTCGGCCGGCGTTAGCTCGAAGATAGCTGCCACCTCGGCCAACACCTGGCTGGAAAGATAGCCTTGTTCGTCCTGGGCCAGGCGCAGGGCGGGCAGCAACCCCGTCCGCCTCTCCGGAAACCTCTCCGCTGTCCTCATTATTTTTTCTCTGGCCCTTTCCGAAAGCATCATTTTCTTTTCTAGTAAAGAATCTGCGCTGCCGGTACGTCTTCCGCTGCCGGAGGCCACCCGTTAGCGATCCACCTCTCCCAACACGATGTCGATGCTCCCGATCACCGCCACCACGTCGGCCAGGAGCCGCCCCTCCACCATTTTGGGCAGGGCCTGGAGGTTCACGAAGGACGGCGGCCGGATCTTGACCCGGTACGGCTTGCCCGAGCCATCGGAGACGATGTAGAAACCCAGCTCGCCCTTGGGTGCCTCTACGCATGTGTAGACCTCGCCGACTGGTGGCCGCAGCCCCTCGGTGACCAGCTTGAAATGGTGGATCAGGGCCTCCATGCTGGTGTCCAGCTCCTCTCGAGGCGGCAAGACGTATTTGCGGTCGTCGGCGATGTGAGGCCCCGCCGGCATCCCCTCCAGGGCCTGCTGGACCAGGCGTAGGCTCTGTCGCATCTCGGCCATGCGGCAGAGATAGCGATCGTATACGTCGCCGTTCTTACCTAAGGGAACCTGAAAATCGAACTTGTCGTAGCTGGAATAGGGGATAGCCTTGCGAACGTCCCAGTTGACCCCACTGCCCCGCAAGGTGGGGCCGCTCAAACCCAGGGCGATGGCGTCTTGGGCGGAGATGGCCCCGATCCCTTTGGTTCGCTGCAGCCAGATGGCGTTCTTGGTGAGCAGGTCCTCGTAGTCGTCGAACTTCTCCGGAAAGGCCTTGATGATGGCTTTTACCTTCCCATCGAACCCCTGGGGTACGTCTCGGGCCAGGCCACCGAAGCGAAAGTAGCTGGTCATCATGCGGACGCCGGAGATGAGCTCGAAGACGTCCAGGATCTGCTCTCTCTCTCGGAAGCAATAGAGAAAGACGCTCATGGCCCCAAGGTCCAGGGCCTGGGTGCCCAGCCAAACCAGGTGGCTGGCGATGCGCGAGAGCTCGCACAGGAGGACCCGCATGAACTGGGCCTTGGGCGGCACCCCCAGGTCCAGGAGCTTCTCCACGGCCAACACGTAGGCCAGGTTGTTGGAGAGAGGCGCCAGGTAATCCAGCCGATCGGTGAGGGTGAGTGCCTTCAGGTAGGTCTTGTTCTCGGCGGTCTTCTCGATGCCCGTGTGCAGATAGCCGATGTGCGGCGTAGCCCTCACCACGGTCTCGCCTTCCAGCTCCAGCTCCAGCCTCAGCACGCCGTGGGTGCTGGGGTGCTGAGGGCCCATGTTGAGGACTAGGGTTTCCCGCTCGTCCATCCCCTATTCCTTGGCCAAAGGCTTTCCGGCCGCGATGGCCCTGGCATTGTGGGTGAACGCCGACGGCTCCGCCGTCAGGGGATAATCCTTGCGCAGGGGATGGCCGCGCCAGTCGTCGGGCATCAGGATACGGCGCAGGTCAGGATGGCCCTGGAATGAGAGCCCAAACATGTCGTACACTTCGCGTTCATGCCAGTTCGCAGTGGGCCAGACCTCTACCACCGACGGGAGGCGCAGTTCGTCGGACGACACGCCCACCTTCAGTCGAAGCCGCCGGTTGAAAGCCAGCGAATACAGGTTGTACACCACCTCAAAACGCGGCTCCCGGCCCAGGTAGTCCACCCCGCAAAGGTCGGAGAGGTAATCGAACCTGAGCTCCGGGTCATCTCGCAGGAACCGGCAAACCTCCAGGATGTCTTCGCGGCGTAGCACCACGGTGGTCTCGCCCCGGAAGTATTTGATCTCCCGAAGCGAATCGGGAAATCTGCTTCTGAGTTTCTGGACGACGAAATCGCTCTCGGACATGAACCAAGCCTCTACGCGCGATCCGTAAATCTCTCCCCGGCTATCTTCTTCTGCAGTCCCATGAATGCCAGGAGAAGCATCTCCGGCCGGGGAGGGCAGCCGGGCACATACACGTCCACCGGGATGATCTCATCTACCCCTTGCACTACAGCGTAGTTGCTGAACACCCCGCCGCAGGTGGCGCAGGCCCCCATGGCGATGACCCACTTGGGCTCCGGCATCTGGTCGTAGATCTGGCGGATCACCGGGGCCATCTTCCGGCTCACCCGGCCGGCCACGATCATCAGGTCCGACTGCCGGGGAGAAGGCCGGTACAGCTCGGCGCCGAACCGTCCCCAGTCGAAACGGGAGGCAAAGGTGCCCATCATCTCGATGGCGCAACAGGCCAGGCCGAAGAGCACCGGCCACACCGAGGAATAGCGAGCCCAGTTCACCGCCTGGTTGATGGTGGTGGTGATGACGCCGGGAGGCAGCTTCTCCTCTAGTCCCATTCCAGCCCACCCTTCCTCCAGACGTAGAGGTATCCCAGCAGTAGAATGCCTATGAAGACGGCCATGGCTCCCAGGCCATAGAGCTGGAGCTCCCGGAAGATCACCGCCCAAGGGTAGAGGAAGACTATTTCGATATCGAAGATAATGAAGAGGACCGCCACGAGGTAGAAGCGAACCATGAAACGTCTGCGGGTCGTGCCGGTCGCGGGCATGCCGCATTCGTAGGGCGAGAGTTTGCGGGCCGAAGGCTTACGGGGCCCCAAGAGCGCCGAGGCGCCCAGGGCCACAGCGGCAAACCCCACACACAATACGAAGAGCACCAGTATGGGAAAATAGTCCGAAACCACCAGGAAATCCCCTACCTACCCCGGAAAAGTATACTAAATGTGTCCAGTTTGGCAGAAAGGGACTGCTACGGCAGGAAGGCCAACCGTTTTCCAAAGAGAGGCCTCTGAGGCCCACCGCCGTACCGGCCCTATAGCGCCTGATCAGGCCATGGGGCCGGCCGAGCCTGGGATATTCAGAAGTCAATGCCCCGCCGGGCCACCTGCCCCTCGTCGAACGGGTGCTTCACGTCCAGCATCTCGGTGACCAGGTCCGCCGCTGCCACCAGCTCCGGCGGGGCATCCCGGCCGGTGAGGATGACGTGCATGGCCACCGGGCGAGATCGAAGGAAGGCCAGGACGTCTTCCAGGGACACCAGTCCAAGCCTCAAGGCGTTGTCGATCTCGTCCAGGACCAGGATGTCGTAGGCGCCCGTCCCAGCTTTGTTCCTGGCCAAGGCCAGGGCCTCTTGGGCTGCCTTCTGGTGCTCGGAAAACGGCAGGTCGTCTCCCCTAATGCCGACAAACCCTTTCCCCGTGGCGATGATCTCCAGGTTCGGGGCCAGCTGCTTGGCTGCCTCCAACTCCCCAGCGAGCCATGATCCCTTAATGAACTGGATGACGAGAGTTCTCAGGGCGTGGCCGCAGGCGCGCAGGGCGATGCCCAGGGCTGCCGTGGTCTTGCCCTTCCCGCTGCCGGTGAACACGATGACCAGCCCCCTGGCTTTCTCCGCCGTCGTCCCTGGACCTTCCACCAACCGCCTCCTGCCTGCCCCGACCGATTCTTTAGCTAAAAGAATTCGAGATTAGCCGCTGAAACCCAGGGCCCGTTTGGCCTCCATGGACATTCGGGAGGGGCTCCATGGCGGATCCCAGACCAGCTTCACCTCGGCCTCCTCGATGCCCTCCACCCCCAGGACCTTTTGCCTGGCATCCTGGGTCAGATAGGCGTGCAGAGGACAGCCGGGGGTGGTCATGGTCATCTCTACGTAGGCCTTCTTGCCCTCTACTTTCACCTGGTAGACGAGCCCCAGGTCCACCACATTGATCCCGATCTCGGGATCAAAGCAATTGCGCAGGGCCTCCATCACTGCTTCCTTGGTTGCCATTCCATTCTCCTGTATCTATCGTCGCCCTCTCAAGCTCGTACGGTGAGCGATAAACCCGTCCTACGAAAGCCGGTGATAGGTCTCCTGAAGCAGCAGGGCATCCTCCTCCAGGTTGGGGCTTTCACAGATCACGAAGCCCCGCACCTGAGAGTCCTTCAGGGCCCGCATTAGCTCCTGGTACTTGAGGTCGGCCTCGGCGAGGTTCAGATGGTTTCGCTCTCCCTTCGGCGAATAGGCGATCCCTGACACGTGGATGTGCATGTTCTCCAGCCCCCTCCGGCCCAGTTTGGCCTCCACGCGCTGCAGGATCTCCGCAAACTCGGCGTAGGAGTTATATTTCCCGGTCCGGGCATGATAGTGGGCGAAATCCACGCAGGGCATGACCCCAGGGACCGCGGTGGAAAGGTTCAACAACTCGTCCAGAGAGCCGAACTGGCTCTCCTTCCCCGTCAATTCCGGGCGAATCCAGAGGTGGTTGCCTTCCATATCCAAGATGGTTCGGATCTCTCGCAGTTGTTCCAGAACGGTGCTGTAAACTGTTTTCGGATCTATTCCCTGGTAGAAAGCGGCGTGAAAGGTCACGCTCTCAGCGCCACAGATGGCCCCTATCCGGGCCGATTGGCAGATACGCTGCCGGCTGGCGGCCAGCTTCTCCGGATCCTGGGAGTTCAGGTTGATGTAGTATGGCCCGTGGACCGTGAGCCGCACGCCATTGGCCTCCGCTGCCTGGCGCACCAACCCTGCTTCCTTCTCGCCCATGCGCACACCCTGGACGAACTCCAGCTCCATAGCGCCCAGGCCCAGCTCCCGAACCCTTTCGATGCCTCCCACACTGGAGTGTTTTTTCGCGCTAACGGGCACGCCAGCAGGGCCGAAAACCAGTCCCTCCATGATCCTCTCCTTTCCACGCTAGCCCGCCGAGCGCTCCTCGCTAGGGCCTCTGGTCTTCCAGAGCGGCGATGGTCTCCCGGCAAAAAGCCGGCAGGTCCTGAGGCAGACGGGAGGTGATCAGGTTCCCATCACGGGCCACCTCCTGATCCACGTAGGTGGCCCCCGCATTGATCATATCGTCTTTAATGGCGCTGATGCAGGTCATAGTGCGGCCCGACAGGACCTTTGCCGAGACCAACACCGAGCCAGCGTGACAGATGGCCGCCACCACCTTGCCTTGATCGAACATATCCTTGATGAAACTCAGCACCGCCGGATACCGGCGCAGGCGGTCCGGCGCCCAGCCCCCAGGTATGACCACTCCGGCGAAATCCTTGGCCTCGGCCTTATCCGCCGCCATGGCCGCCTCCACCGGATAGCCGTGCTGGCTGGTGTAGGTATTCTTGCTGCCGGTTCCAACCACCACGGTTTCGGCCCCCGCCTCCCGGAGCCGCAGGAGGGGATACCAGAGCTCCAGGTCCTGATAATTGTCCTCAGCCAGCACCGCCACCCGTTTACCTTGCAGGCTCATAGCTATACCTCCTCGAAGGTGCTAGAGGCTCTCACCTCGCTTCAACTTCTCTGCGGCAGCCAAGCCCGCTGCCAGGGCCTTCAAGTTCAGTTCCTCGGTGCCTTTGGGGACCCTGGCGGCCACGGCCGACCTAATGGCCTGGGCCGAGACCAGGCCGGTGAGCCCCACCAGGAGGCCTAAGGCCGCGATGCTGGCGGTGAAGGTCTTGCCGGTGGATTCCCGGGCAATGCTGGTGATGGGCACTGAATAGACTCGTCCCTCGGGCACTTGCGTTACGTGGGCGGAATCCACCACGATGATGGCATCTTTTTGCACATCAGGGCCATATTTATTGCAGGCCTCCTGTGCCATGGCCAGAAGCAGGTTGGGCGCCAGCGCCTTAGGGTAGTCGATCTCCTGCTGGCTGATGATCACGTCTGACATGGTAGGCCCGCCCCGGGTCTCCGCCCCGTAGGATTGCGTCTGCACGGCGTTCTTTCCG
>DYIS01000013.1 GCA_020723545.1 Ktedonobacter racemifer | reverse complement strand
TGTCCGGATCTGTGAGGGGGGCGGCCCATAAGGGCCGTCCCTACCTCGACCTAGCTCAATGGACTACTTTCAAAGATCATCATAGTTGATCTGCGCATCATAGTCTGGAATAATGTGAAAGCCAATCACCATTGGCCAGTATCGGCCTTCAAAGAGCCTGGTCCGTCCCAATGCCAAAAAGACCTTCCGATCTCCCAGTGATTTGTCGAGTAGCCCTTTCGAGTAGACCTTGACTTGACCCTCGGCCAAAAGCCTTCGTCCTAGGGCTCTTAGCTTCAAATCTGTACAGGGAATGCCGCGCGTGTTGCCATCGCCTACGTACTGCCTTCCCTGAGCTGTGAAGACCAACCGCGCCTCAAATTTCCCGCTTACTGGGTTTCGCTTAAAAATCAGCCCGTCAATATTTTCCGGCTGAACAAGGCATAGCGAACACTTGAATGAGTCAAACAAAGTTAGCCGCGAAGAATCAGCGTGTTCGCTAAGGAAGGCAGTCCGCTCTGCTTCAGAAAGAGTGTGAGCCACCCTGCCGATTGGAAAGTTTGCTACCCAATCCTCAACATGGGGCGGGTCAGGCTTTGGGTAGACTAAGTCAAATTCGGCTGTGTCGAAACAACGGATCGGTGATCGTGCTGACGTTACCAGGCAAGAGATGTCCAGTGCTCCGCCGACTTCTCGCACTGGGCGGACCCAGTTCCCACTCTCGGAGATGCCAGCGATGCAAACCCCACTTTGCATCTTTGTGACGGCGACCACAGTCATGCGTTTCATCGATGAAACACTCCTCCTACCGAAGATGTATGATCTCGATATCCGGCAAATGCGACGCAATGTATTCAGCCGCCAACCTGCGATGGCAATGTTCAGGCATGTCCTCCGCACAAAGCAAACATAACGGCCCTCTGTCTTGCAATTGTGTCAGAAGCTGTACAATACTCCTGGAATCCAATAATTTCGAATAGTCTCTTGAGTAACGTCCCCAATCTTTGTACTTCCTGTAATCAACAAGCATCGCTTGCGTCGGTGCTAGTTCTAGGGCATGAACGTATTCAATGCCGAAGCCACGTCGAAGCAAGTAGGCTAGATCATCGCGCTTGGCAAACCCTGCTAGCTGTGAAGTGTTATTAAGCCGGACATCTACAACTGTTGCTACCCCAGCTGTCTTCAAAAGATCAATGAATTCCTCAAGTGTCTTTTGAGTGAAACCTATTGTATACAGTTTGTTTACCATTCCAACCTCTTCTGCTCGTATTGTAATTCATCTTGTAGTTCATCTTCCATGACCACTTCGCCACCCCTTTGAATGTGCAGTACTTTCCACCCTTTACTGACAAGCGTCTTGGCGATGAGCTTGTGCCGATGGCATTGTTTGTGGTCACCTTCGCTACACATTATGGCGACCCTTTGACGTTCTGCAAGCTCCATCAACGTCTTGATCGCCTCTAGATATTCAGGCCGAACGGCGATTTTTTCGTAATCGACCTCCCCATTTGTGTATAGGCTCAGATCGTCAGGTTTCCCACCTAACTCACCTCCCATGTATTTGTAGGTAACATTGTAGAACTCCAAGCCCCTTTCCAAGGCAGGGCGATCGAATTGCCGCGCAAACTCGCTCTTGCTATATGGATGACTTCTTACGTCAACTAAGATTGAGATTCCATTGTTGTCTAGTAGCTTGACAAAATCTCTAAAATCAATGTTACTATGACCAATCGTATAAATCTCCACTCGGCAATTCCTCCACAGTTTCCTTTGACACTAACCTCAGACTAAACAGGTTAGACAAGCGCAGATAATCCTCAGATTGCGGACCAGAAGCGCCCAGCGTCATCTCCGAGGCCCAGCCATTCTGAGCCACTGTATGCGTGGCTTTGCACTCCTTCCTCTCCCCTCCCACGTCCACGGCCATCCCCCACGCTGGGTCCAGAGGAGGGACGAGGTCGCGAGGCGGATGAAGGAAACAGGGACCCCAGTAGATATGTACCTGCTCCCTTCGTGACAAACGCCGGATGTCTAGTCGAGCACGACCTCAATCGGCAAACCTGTGCCGGTCTCTTCTGTGTCCTTAGCGGCGGCGGCAGGAAGGTAATTAAGCTTTTCGAAGCCGATGACTTTGCCGTGCCGGTCTTTCTTTAGGATTACCTCCTCTCCCGTCTCCTCACAGATGTACTCGTCCTTTGGGTTCCCAAACCAGACATCCAGGGTATTCCCCTTGCGGTCATAAATGACAATCACCTTTTCCATACCAGCTTCCCTTCCTTGATCTTATCCGTTGGATATGCTGTGATTATAAAGCCCTCATCATTCAGATGCTTGGCCACGACGCAGAGGAACCGCCCATTACTCCCTTTGTGATACAAGAAGACAGAACTGTCAACCTTGCTAACCCTGATCTCATCAGCGTTTTCCAACACCGCTCTAACCTCTGCTTCTCGTCCGGCCATCACCGGGCGCTTGTTGGTGATCAACCGGCTTCAATGGTCACCTGTGATGGAGATGGCCTTTCCAAGGCAAGATTGGGCAAGAATATGAATCATCTGCTAGTCTTCATAGCCAGCGAATCGGTATTCCTTTCTCTCTCCTCCCACGTCCACGGCTATCTCCCAGGTTGGGGCCCACACTAGAGCAAGGGTTTCCAGGCGGATAGCGGCCTGGGAGGGGCGAAAACGCTTCTCCTCCAGTTCGGTGATGCCTTCCTGGTACTTGTCCTGGATCTTAACCACGGCGTCGTCGCGCTCTTCAGTGAGCCTGGCGATCTGCTCCTTGAGGTTCTCGACCTCGGCCTGGCGCTCCTCCACCGCCATGCGGGCCTGGTCAGCCATGCGCTGCTTGGAGGCGGCGGTGGAGACGGCACGGGTGGGCCGCTTGCCCAGGAGGAGGCTGAAGCCGGATTCGACGATGGAAATGGTGGATTCGCGCTTCTTAGCGTCCCAAAGGGCCTGCTTGTCGGCCAGGTCGCGCTGGGCCCGCTCCAGCTTGTCCTGCAAGCGGACCAGTTGGGTTTGATAACGGGACCGCACCTTCTCGGCCTCGCCGTCGGAGAGCTCCCGGGCTCTGGCCTGAAGCCGGGCCAGGAAATCTTTCTTGGCTTCGCCTACTTCAGAATACATCTCGAGCCGTGCATTGTAAAGCAACGTGAGCACCTGGCTGCGCTCCAGGTATCCCCGGAAGCCGTCCTGCAACCGCCGGACCCCAACTGCAGCCTTGACCTCCTCGCTGACCTCGGCAAAGACCCCCTCGGGCCGGGGCTGGTAGCTAAGGCCCTGAGGATCTACCTTAAGGCTCTCGTTGCCCCAGTCGAAGATGCGGTCGTCTTTGCTTGCCGATATAGCCCGACTCACCGATCCGGTGTGGAAGAGGTCGGGCACACGGCTCTTGAAGTCTACCTTGGCCGCGCCGTACAGGTGCGGGCGGTAGACCAGGCGGCTTTCGAGGAGTTTCACTGGGAAAGAGGTCTCCCGCCGTAGGTCGTCGCAATAGCCCTCAGGGAAGACCCTGGGCTCCAGGTACAAAATGCTCAGCGAGGACGGCAATTGCGGCGGGACTTTGGCATATGGTGTGACGGAGGAAGGGGTTAGGGGATAAGGGGTAGGGGACAGGGGATGGGGGATAGGCGTGGTGGTCGCTGCGGCGGCGGAGGGCATCCTCTTGAGAGAGCGGATCTGTTCCCTGGTCAAGGGCCCCCGCAGGTAGGAGAGGGCCCACCGGGTCATGAAGACCTGGGGCCGCCCGGCGTGGACGTTGTGCATGAGAAACACACGGTTCTGCAGGGAGGCAATGACCCGGTCGAAATAGGCCCGGTCCAGGGCTCCTCCAGCCTCGGCCGCGGCGCCCTCCAACCCCTCCAGAACCCGGGCCTTATCCCGGTCGGTCTGAAGCCTGCCAATGAACCAGGTGCCAGCGTTGGTGAGGGCCTTGTAGTCCAGGTCCACCGGGTTCTGGGTGGCCAGGACCACTCCCAGCCCATAGGCTCGGGCCTGCTTCAAGAGCGTGAGCAAGGGCACCTTGGAGGGCGGGTTGGCCGGGTAGGGCGGCATGTAGCCGTATAGCTCGTCGAAATACAGGAGTGCCCGCAGGCTGGTCGTGCCCGACTGGCCCCGCAGCCAGGCCTGCACCCCTTGCAGGAGCAGGCTCACGAAGAACATGCGCTCCTGATCGCTCAGGTGGGCGATGTAGAACACCGAGACCCTGGGCTGGCCATTACGATACAATATCTGCTGGATGTCCAGGGGCATGCCCACGGTCCAGTTCTCAAAGCTGGGGGCGGCCACGATGCCGTTCAGGGCCAGAGCCAGGGCCAGCCGGTCGGCCTTGGGGAAAAAGAGGTCCAGGTCCACCACACCCAGCTTGGTGATGGGCGGGTTCTGGACGTAGCCGACGAGCTTACCGATATCCAGGCCCTCGCCCTTTCGCCAGCAATGTTCAAAGATGTTGGAGAGCAGGATGTGTTCCCGGCTGCGCACCGGGTCGGTCTCCATGCCCACCAGGCTCAGAAGGGCACTGACCGTGCCGCGGATGCGCTCCCGGAGGGTCTCCTCTTCCTCGTCCCAGCTCAGGAGCGGAGCCCCCAACATCTGGACCACGCTCACCGGTATCCCGGCGTCGCTCCCCGGGGTATACACTGTGAAATCCGCATTCCCCCGGTACTGGGCCACCCTCTCCGGCCCCTCCCCCCACTGGGCTAGACCCTCCCGCCAGGCCTTGGCGATGAACGCCGCGTAACCCTCCACGGTCATGTTCAGGCGTCGCGCGTCGTCCACGTTGACCCAGGGCAGGAAATCGCCGGGCTCCAGGTTAGGGAAAGCCAGGAGCAGGTTGCTCACGTCACCTTTAGGGTCGATGACGATGCTGGGGACGCCCGAGAGCGTGGCCTCTTCCAGAAGGCTGATGCCCAACCCCGTCTTCCCGCTTCCGGTCATGCCCAGGATCACCCCATGGGTGGTGAGGTCTCGGGGGTCGTATTCTAATGGTTTTTCCAGAAGTTGGTTCGCCTCTGGTTCGTAAAGCCTGCCCAGGTAAAAGCTTCCCTGGACCTCGGATATGGTGGACACCGGGTACCTCCAACAGTCATGTCGTTGGGAAAAGCTCTCCCGGCTGACCGGGGACGCTGGCCCACAAATTCTTTGTCGGTTGGCCTCCCCAAACCCTCAAACCACGACCGGCTCAGGAAAGTCGGCCTACGGGTTTACCTTCGTGCGCCAAACCATCTCCCTCTTGGTTAACTCCAAACACCGGATGGCTGATCGTACTGCTTGATCTTCGCCTCGGGCCTAATTCGCACGTGGTGAAGGTTTTTATGCTACATCGAGGTTTTTGGTTTCAGCAAGACGTTGATCAGGCCGCCCAGGGCGCCGAAGAGGGCGCCGCCCACCAGGCCGACGATGCAAACGAGCGACCCAATCAAGGCCGCGCCACCTGCACCCACCAATGCGCCCCCCAGGAGCTCGGACCCAGTGCCCTTTTGTTGTTGCAGGATGTCCAGAGGCAATTTGACGCTGATGTTGAGCAGGCTGAGCACCACATACTGCAGGACCAGCTCAACGCCGGCGATGCCGCTGGCCACGGCTCCGGCCAGGGCCCCTCCCAGTAGACCGTTAGCGTACTCGCCAGGCGCGAGATCCGCAAACCTGGCGGCCAGATAGCCGACTCCGCCGGAGATCAGGAGGAAGAGGATGGGGGACAGACAACCCGTGAAACACGCTAGGGGGGCGAACAGGCAGCCGATGCCCAGGGGCAGCGAACCCAGGGCTTGCACCAGGTTGAGAACGATGAGAGCCACCGCGCCCAGTATCCCAGCTTTCATCACCGAGGCAGCCACGACGCACCTCCAAAACGAGTGATGAGTGACGAGAGACGAAAGACAGTAGAGAACAGACGATGGATCCTTAGATATCCAGGTTACGCACGTTCTTGGCGTGGGATTGGATGAAGTGCTTGCGGGGCTGCACGTTCTCGCCCATGAGCACGTTGAAGGTCTCGTCGGCCCGCAGGGCGTCCTCCACGCTGACCCTCAGCATCGTCCGTCCCGCGGGGTTCATAGTGGTCTCCCAGAGCTGCTCGGGGTTCATCTCCCCCAGGCCCTTATAGCGCTGGATAGCCACGCTCTTGCCATCCAGCTTCTTCAGGAGTTTGTCCTTCTCCTGGTCGCTGTAGGCGTAGTGGTGCTCCTTGCCGCTCTGGATGCGGTACAACGGTGGCTGGGCGATGTACAGGTGGCCGTCCTCGATGAGCGACAGCATGTTACGGAAGAAAAAGGTCAGGAGCAGGGTGCGGATATGGGAGCCGTCTACGTCCGCATCTGTCATTATGATCACACGGTGGTAGCGCAGCTTCCCCGGCTCGAAGCGGTCGCGATGCTGGTGCCCAGGGCGGTGATGATGGCCCGAATCTCCTCCGACCCCAGCATCTTGTCCGCCCGGGCCTTCTCCACATTCAAGATCTTGCCCTTCAGGGGCAGTATTGCCTGAAAGCGACGGTCGCGGCCCTGTTTGGCACTCCCGCCGGCGGAGTCGCCCTCCACGATGTAGAGCTCACAGCGGGCCGGGTCTTTCTCCGAGCAATCCGCCAGCTTTCCCGGCAGGGTCATGCCCTCCAAGGAGCCCTTGCGGATCACCAGGTCTCGGGCCTTGCGGGCGGCCTCCCGAGCCCGGGCGGTGGTGAGGCACTTCTCCAGCACCCTCTTGGCCTCGGTTGGGGCATGCTCCAGCCAGGAAGCCAGGCCCTCGGCCACCACCGCCTCCACCTGGGTGCGCACCTCGGCGTTCCCCAGCTTGGCCTTGGTCTGGCTTTCGAACTGGGGCTCGGTTAGTTTCACCGAGACGATGGCAGTGAGCCCCTCCCGCACGTCATCGCCGGAGAGGTTGGACTCGTCCTCCTTCAGCCAGTTATTCTTGCGGGCATAGTCGTTCAGGGTCCGGGTCAGGGCGGAGCGAAATCCGGTGAGGTGGGTTCCACCGTCCACCGTGTTCACGTTGTTGGCGAAGGAATACACCGACTCGGCGTAGGCATCGGTGTACTGCAAGGCTACCTCCACCTGGGTGCCGTTCACCTGTTTCTCGATGTAGATGGGCTGCGGGTGCAAGGGCTCACGGTTCTTGTTCAAATGCCGCACGAAAGAGACGATGCCACCCTCAAAATAGAAGGTGTGTTCGCGGTCAGCCCGCTCGTCCCGGCAGAAGATAGTGAGCCCTTTGGTCAGGTAGGCGGTCTCCCGGAAGCGCTGAAGCAAAGCTTCGAAGTTATAGTCCAGGGAATTCAAGATGGAGCGATCAGCCAGGAAGGTGGTGGTGTTGCCAGCGTCGCCGGCGGCCCCCACCTCCTCCACCGGGGTGATGGGCACCCCACATTTGTACTCCTGGCGATAGCGCTTGCCGTCCCGGCGCACCTCCACCTTCATCCAACTGGAAAGGGCGTTCACCGCAGAAGCGCCCACGCCGTGGAGGCCCGAGGCCACCTTGTAGCCGCCGCCGAACTTGGCACCGGAGTGCAAGATGGTCATCACCGTCTCCAGGGCCGACTTGCCGGTCTTGGGGTGGGTCTCCACCGGTATGCCCCGGCCGTTGTCGGAGACGGTGACCCGGTTGTCCTTGTGGATGGTGACCTCGATGCGGCTGCAGTAACCGGCCAGGGCCTCGTCCACCGAGTTGTCCACGATCTCATACACCAGGTGGTGAAGGCCCCGCTGGTCGGTGGAACCGATGTACATGCCGGGGCGACGGCGTACCGCCTCCAGGCCCTCGAGCACGATGACCATGTCGGCGGTGTAACTTTGCTCCTTGCTCACCCTGGCTATATCTGCCATCTACTTTCCCATTGATAGATTTTTGAGCCTCGCGGCCGTGGCCTGGATCCGGACGTAGCGGTCCCGGTAGAATATCATGGAGGCGGCGATGAGGCCGGTGCCCACGTAGGCATTGCCAACGATGGCAATCGGGACCCCCCAAGGGCTGCCCAGCAGGAGCTGCCAGGTCAGGGGCAGCCCCAGGCCGATCAAGATGCTCAGGATGATGAAGCCGAAAGAGGAGGGGAAGTGATGGTGGATCACCATGACACTGCTCCAGATGGCCCTGAACACCCCCACCTCGCTCACCACCAGGGCATCCACAAAGAAATAAAGATAGAAGGCCACCCATAGCGTAGCCACCCAGGCAATTCCCAGCAGCAATGAGGCCAAATGAGGGCTAACCAGGGAGGCCAGCCCCAACAGGAGGAGAAGCGGCATGCCCAGGACGAAAAGGGTGGTCATGGCCAGAGCCATGAAGAAGAGAAGCCGCGCCCAGTACAGCCAAACCCGGCGAAGCAGCCGGCCCACGTCCAGTCCACCATCGCGCACCGCCTGGGCGATGAGCCCGAGATAGAAACAGCCCAGGAGCAGGCCGGCAAAGACCAGAAGGCCAAAGAGCCACAAAAAGACCAGGTTGCTGGAAATGGAAAAGATCCAGGGCATCCCGTTCGCGAATTTGGCCGGCAGTGTGCCGGGGCCGACCATGCTGGGAACCCCCAGGAGACCAGGCGAGAGCAGCGTGAAAAGGTTGAACCCGGAGGCCGATTTCGCTACCGCTTCTTGCAACTGTTGCAGGGCCCGGGCTTGCTCCGGCGGCAGGCCCACCGGTGAGGCGGGAAAAATAGATAGACGCTGGAAAAGCGGCGACGCCGTAAGCCGAGGCCCCAGCCAGAGGTAGAGGTCCAATAGCACTGGTATGGCCATGAGCCAAGGCTTGCGATTGAGGGTCCGGTATCCGTCAGATATGGTGTCTATGACGCCCGTCAGGCGCTCGTCTTGTGCCATCTCCGGGATAAATGAAGACATATCAGGAAAACTCATCCGTCCATGCGTGTTGTCCGCGGTATTCTATCACATTTCGGAGGCCTTGAAAAATCGCCGTGACCGCCAGGCTATATTTCCCCGCCAGGATCGCTTCGATGGCCTGGCGCTGACCCAGACGGAAGAAATCAAAGCCGAAATGCTCACGCAGTGCAGGGTCTGGCCAGTCTGACAAACCCTCACCTCTGGGGGTAATACGCGGGGTGGTCAAAAAACAAGAGACAACAGACCATAGGAAGGTCAAAAGACATAGACCACGGAAGACGGGTTTACCGCTCGTAGGCTTCGGGGGTCATGATGCCGACAAAGGGCAGGTTGCGGTAGCGCTCGCCGTAGTCCAAGCCGTAGCCCACCACGAAGCGGTCGGGGAGCTCGAAGCCCCTATAGGCGATGTCCACGTCCACCAGGCGGCGGACCTTCTTGTCGAAGAGCGCGCAAACGGAAAGACTAGCAGGGTTCCGGGCCTGGAGGTTTTTCACCAAGTAGCCTAAGGTCAGGCCGGTATCCACTATGTCCTCCACCAGAATCACGTGGCGGCCCATGATGCTCTCGTCCAGATCCTTGGTGATCCGGACCACGCCCTGGCGCCCTGAGGTCGGTCCATAGCTGGACACGGCCATGAAGTCCACAGATACGGGTATGGAGATGGCCCGCACCAGGTCGGCCATAAAGACCAACACACCCTTGAGCACCCCCACCAGGACAGGGTCTTTCCCGGCATAGTCGCGAGAGAGTAAAGTTCCCAGCTCCTGCACCCGGCTTTGGATCTCCTGGGAGGTGAGGATCACCTCACAGATATCCTGAGTCAGGTGGCTGATCTCGTGATCCGGATTCGACTTGCTGATCATTCTAGCTCCTTCGTCTTGTCCGGGCCGTACTTGAACATCAGGTTGTGCAGGTCCCGGCGATAGAATAACTTTATGTTCAGATTGGGATAAAGCTCCCGCAGCCGCCGGAGCTTTTGGTTCTTCCGGGTCACCAGCTTCTGGTTCAAGGTGGTGAGCTCCACGTACAGGTCCAGCTCCGGCAGATAGAAGTCGGGGGTGAAGGCCTGAGTGATGCGGCCCCCGGAGTCCCGCTCCAGCGCAAAGGTGGTGGGCTCGTATTGCCACTTGACCTGGTAGAAGTCCAGGAGCCTGGCGAACTCGGCCTCGCTCCGGTGAACAAAGTTTTGTGGCTTAAGGCCGTCCCAACCAGCCCCTTTTTCTCGTTCCGACGATGGCAGATGCTGGGTCACTCTCTTACTCCAGGCCAAGCCTCAGGCATCACCCAACCGGTGACCAGCGTTCCCCACCGGCCGCTACCAACTACAAGAGCTTCCGGGGCGCACCCCGGTAGGGCCGGTAGGTGGATTTGAACATCTCCAGCTTGTCCGCCTCGATAAGCCACTTGCCGCCGAAGCGAAAGGCCGGCAGCTTGCCGTTCTTAACAATGCGCCGCACCGAACCGGGGTGAATGCCCAGGCGGCGCCCGGCCTCCAGGAGGTCCACGTAGTGCTCTTGCAGCTCCCCGTCCATCTTTTGCCTTTGTGTATACACCTATACAATTCTATCACGGCTGGCGCACAATTGCAAGTTGCCCTGGAGGCCACAACGTGATATATTATTTCAAGCGGGGGATGGGCCTGGACTACCATAAGGAAGGACCGGTGTACGAGCAGGAACATACTATGATCTCAGTGGAAGAGGCTCGGGAACGCATCCTGGAGCTAGTCAGCGTCCTGGAGGCGGAAGATGTTGGCATCTTCGAGGCCCTGGACCGGGTGCTGGCCGAGGACGTGTACTCGGACATGAACGTGCCTCCCCTGGACAACACCGCAATGGATGGCTATGCTGTCCGAGCGGCGGATACCTTCGGGGCTGATAGGAGCAACCCGGTGAGCCTTCAGGTGATCTTCGACCTGGCCGCCGGATACACTACCGATGTCTCGGTTCGCAGCGGCACCGCCATCCGCATCATGACCGGGGCGCCTATACCGCCCGGTGCCGACGCCGTGGTGCCATTCGAGGAGACCGACGAGGCCCAGGTTGGCTTCGCCGGACTGCCTGCCAGCCAGGGAGGCGGAAGATGGGTGAAGATCTTCAAAGCCGCCAAGCTGGGGGCTAACATCCGAAGGGCCGGGGAGGATTTGAGGCAGGGCGAGAGGATCCTGGCGCTAGGCACGGTGGTGCGTCCACCGGAGATAGGGCTCTTGTCCTCGGTCGGACGCTCTCGCGTCCAGGTGCACCGCCGGCCTCGAGTGGCTATCATCGCTACCGGGGACGAGCTGGTGGAGATAAATCAGAGGCCCGGACCGGGCCAGATCCGGAACAGCAACAACTACACCGTAGCGGCCGGGGTACTGCGTTACGGCGGGATCCCGCTGATGCTGGGCATCGCCCGGGACAGCCGCGAGGATCTGAGCCGCAAGATCGAGGACGGCCTGGAGAAGGGGACAGACCTGATCATCACCTCCGGCGGGGTGTCCGTAGGCGACTTCGACGTAGTTAAGCAGGTCCTGGCGGCAGAGGGGGAGATCAGGTTCTGGCGCGTACGTATGAAGCCGGGCAAGCCCCTGGCCTTCGGCCACATCCAGGGGGTGCCCCACTTGGGGCTGCCGGGGAACCCGGTCTCCACTGCTGTGGCCTTCGAGTTGTTTGTGCGCCCGGCCCTCTTGAAGATGCAGGGGAAGACCCGGTTCAATAAGCCAGAGGTGGAGGCCGTCTTCCAGGACTCCATCCCACGCAAGGACGACCGGCGGCATTATCTGAGGGTCGTGCTGGACCGGCACGGGGGCCAGTACGTCGCCCGGCTCACCGGCGAACAGGGCTCTGGCATCCTCACCTCCATGGTCAAGGCCAACGGGCTGGTCATTATCCCCGAGGATACCCGATCGGTGGCACCAGGCGAAAAAGTACGCGTGATGCTTCTGGACTGGCCAGAAGAGAGCTGAGTCCTACCGGCTACCCAGGCAAGGTACCCAGGCTATGCGTGTGTGGGGAGACGAGCCCGGCGGCCGGCCTCTAAACCATTGCGCCGTGGGTCATCGGGACTTGAGGAGCCCCACCTCCTGGAATACCCGTCGCACCTCTTCTCGCTGCGCCTCGGAGAGCGGCAGGAGGGGCGGCCGGGGCAGGCCCCCATAATAGCCCACCAGGTCCAGGGCATACTTCAGGCCGGGCACGCCAAAGCGGGAGGTCACCGCGGCATTGGGAGCCAGGAGCCGCAGTTGCAGCCTCCGGGCCTCCTCGTGCTGCCCCTCTTTGGAGAGTCGGTATAGCTTCGCGCACGCCTCGGGAGCCGCGCTGGCCAGGGCCATGACGCCCCCCACTGCGCCCACGCACATGGCTGGGTATAGAAAACTCGCGGAGCCCGCCAGCACCTGGAAGCCCGGTGGGGAGAGCCGGATGATGTCGGCCAGCTTGGGCAGGTTGCCGGAACTCTCCTTGACCCCGATGACGTTCGGGTGCTCGGCCGCCATGGCGATGGCCTCAGCCGACAGGTCAATGCCGGTGAAAGCCGGCACGTTATAGACGATCACCGGGATAGGCGATGCCTCAGCCACGGCCCGGTAGTGGTGCACCAAGGCCGGGCCATCCATCCTGGACTTGTAATAGTTGGGGGTCACCACCAGAACAGCATCAGCCCCCAGCTCCGCCGCCCGGGCGGTGAGCTGGATGGTGTGCAGGGTGGACTCGCACCCTGTCCCGGCGATGAAGAGCTTGCCCTGGGGTATGGCCTTGCGGGCAGTGGCCCAGACGGCCAGCTTCTCCTCGTCGCTGAGAAAGACGTATTCCCCATTGGAGCCCAACACCACGAAGCCGTCCAGCGGTGTCTCAGACCATCTTTTGAGATTAGAGGTAAGCTGGTCATGGGCTACCTGGCCGTCCGGCCCGAAGGGCGTGGGGATGGGGGGATAGGCCCCCGTCAGGGATACCTTGGATCTGTTCAAGGAAACCTCCCTGTCGTTGATGCCAAGAGCGTTGGCCAGAGCGCCGCCCGCGCCTAATGAGAAGTCAACCAAGAGGCATGGCGCCACCTGACGCCCAGCACAACCGAGTCAGCTTCGAAAAGCCAACCTGCATCCTTGTCGGATTCTCGATCGGCAATGCCATTTAACTAGACTCACGCTATCGATCAATGGAATGATGAAAGCGGTTTCCCCGATAGGAATGCGGTGGCATTGTACCAAAGGCCTCGAGAAATAGCAACCGAAATACCTGAACGCTAGCCCCGCCAACGCGTGACGGACGCCATAGCGCCTTCAGGCCCCCAAAATGACCAGCGCCGCGAAGATCTTAGGAAAAGCTTGCATTTTGGTGCAAAGTCGTGTATAATACCACGCGGTGGTACAGGTTTAGCCTTGGCTCGTTCGGGCAAAGAGAGTCACGGTTCAAGTGCTTGCAATTCCCGCGCGCAGCTCGATCAAAGACTAAACAGTGGCCAACTAACTTCGCAAAAAAGGAGGTCTTTGGATGAGCTACGCGGACAAGACGCTGACGTGTCGGGAATGCGGGGCGGAGTTCGTGTTCACCGCCGGTGAGCAGGAATTCTTCGCCATGAGGGGCCTGATGAACGAGCCCAGCCGCTGCCCTGCTTGCCGGGGTCGCCGTCGGCAGGAGCGCTACGGCAACGCGCCCAGGCAGATGCACGAAGTCATCTGCTCCGAGTGCGGGGCTCCCGCCCAGGTTCCCTTCGTCCCCCGGGGCGATCGGCCGGTCTACTGCAGCACTTGCTTCGAAAAAGTCAAGGCCCAGAGATAACTCTTGGCCACTAGCTAGAACGCAAGTGGAAACGAAAAAGCCGAGATATCTCGGCTTTTTCGTTTTGCCGGTGGTCGCCGAGGAACTATTTCTTTTCTTCTTCCACCGCCTCCTCGGCGTAGCCCACCAGGGGCTTCAAGAACTTGCCGAACTCCATGGGAAAGATGAACTTGGTAGAAGCCCCCGCCCCCAGGGACTTCAGCGCCTCGAAATACTGAAGGGTCATGGTCTTGGCGTCCACCGTCTTGGCTATAGCGAAGATCTTGTCCAGGGCCAGGGAGAAGCCCTCGGCTCGCAGTATCGCTGCCTGGCGGTCACCCTCCGCCCGCAAGATCGCCGACTGCTTCTCGCCCTCGGCCACCTTGATGGCAGCCTCCCGCTTGCCGTCGGCCTCAGTGACCATGGCCCGTCGGTTACGCTCGGCCGCCATCTGCCGGTTCATGGCCTCCTGGACCTCCCGTGGCGGTAATATCTCCCGGATCTCCACCGCCGTGACCTTGACCCCCCAACGCTCGGTGACCTCGTCCAGCTTCACCCGCAGCACCTGGTTGATGTGCTCCCGTCTGGCGAGCACATCGTCCAGGCTGATATCGCCGATGACCGCCCGCAGGGTGGTGGTGGCCAAGCCCTGGGAGGCCCCAGCGAAGTTGCGAACCTGGACCACGCTGAGCACCGGCTCCACCACCTTCCAATAGATCAGGAAGTCGATGGAGATGGGGGCGTTGTCTTTGGTGATGCAGGTCTGGTGGGGTATCTCCAGGTACTGCTCCCGCAGATCCACCCAAACCGCCTGGTCGACGATGGGGATCAGGACCACAATGCCCGGCCCCCTTTGGCCGATGCACCGCCCCAGGCGAAAGACCACCAGGCGCTGGTATTCCCGGACGATCTTAAGCGCCATGACCACCAGGATGATGAACAGGATCACCACCAGCACGATGGCGAAGACGGTTACCTCCATGGGACACCTCCAGTTGGTGAGTTGACCAGAGGCCTCAAGGGTTTCCCTCACACGCTATTTATGGTACCTTGCGCACGCGAAGGCGCACGCCCTCCATGTCTACCACCTGCACCTGGGCACCGCTCTCGATGTAGTCGTCAGCGATGGCGGTCCAAGACTCGCTGGCCACCTGAACCGTGCCCACCGGGTTGATCTCCGAGGTGGCCACGCCGGTGCGGCCCACCAGGGCCTGGGGGCCCATGGACAATTTAACCCGCTGGGCCCGGATTCCCGCGGACACGGCGAACAGGAAAAAGACGGTGAAGAGCCCCGCCATCCCGAAGACGATCCAGGGGTTCACGTACACCCGGGGCACCAATGGAGTAGTGGGAGAGAATGGGCTGAAGAGTAAAAGGGAACCCAGGATGAACGAGATCACGCCACCGGCGGTCAAGACGCCGTGGGTGGGTGCCTTCACGTCTACGATGAAAAGGACTACGGCCAGGACGACCAGGGCCACCCCTCCCCAGTTAATGGGCAGGCTTTCGAAAGCTACGAAGGCCAGGATCAAGCAGATGACCCCGGTAATGCCGGGCAGGAGAGAACCAGGGTTATAGAACTCGGCGACGATGGCCCAGATGCCCACGGTGAAAAGGAGATAAGCGATGTTAGGGTCAATTAGGACGTGCAAGAACCCCTCCGGCAGGCTCATGGGGAATTCGCGTGCCGGCAAGCCCTTGGTTTTAAGTACCACATCGCCGGCCGCGGTATTGACCCGGCGCCCATCGACCTTCTCCAATAGCTCGTTCAGGTCGTTGGCGATGAAGTCGATGACCTTGGCCTCCAGGGCCTCCCGCTCGGTGATAGACACGCTCTTGCGCACGGCCTCCTCGGCCCAGGTGGCGTTGCGGCCCCGGCGGTCGGCGATGCTACGGATGTAGGCGGCGGCATCATTAGTGATCTTGTCACTCAAGGTGGCTGGGATATCCTCGCCACCCCCACCCACGGGGTGGGCGGCGCCGATGTTGGTGGTGGGGGCCATGGCGGCCACGTGGGCGGCATAGGTGATGAAAACCCCGGCCGAGCCAGCCCGGGCGCCGTAGGGCGCCACATAAACGATGACCGGGACCGGGGAGAGCAGGATCCGCTGCACGACGTTGCGCATGGAGGTGACGTTGCCCCCGGGCGTATCCAACTGGATGACCACGCAAGCCGAGCCATCACCGGCAGCGTGGTCAATGCCCCGACCCACGTACTGCGCTATCAGAGGATCAATGGCGCCCTTGATCGTGAGCAGGGTGACGTGTGCACCGCCCTGGGCCCAGGCTGAGGCCGCCAGGGTCCCGCCCAACAACCAGGCCAGGGTGAGCAAGAGAACCGCCACCACCTTGCGCCGCATGCTGCTATCCTCCCCGTCGAGCAAAGCACCCGCGCGCAAACACCAGCCAGATACTATTATATACCTGTTCCTGGTACAATACAAGCTAACAGCAAAGGATACCGTTGCTTTCACCGTGTGGAGGCGAATGGTCTGCCAGCCCTTATCCCCGCTGCGCGGAAAGCCCCATCACGCCCACAGAAAAACCGGCTTAGGGGCGCAATTGAATTGCGCCCCTACTCAGATCCTGGCCTTGTCCCTGCCGGTCTTTATCCTCTTCCACGCCACCACCACCGCCCAGGTGACCAGGGCGGCTACCACGATCTCGGGCAGGCCGTGGGTGATTCCTACGCCCACGGCCACACTCGGAGCCATGTAGCCCCGGACCACGGCCATGCCCAGCACCAGCACGGTGTTGGTCAGGGTGCCGATGGCCGCAGCGATGATCAGAGCACCTGACTCATTGAAGTTTTTCAGGCCGGCATAGGTGAAATAGGCGGTGATGCCGATGAACATGCGGGGGAGGATGGCCACGAAGGGATCCTTGAACAACGGTACCGTGGCCTGCAGGAAGCTGAAGATCCCAAAGATAGTGCCGATGATCCAGCCTACCAGCCAGCCCTCCATGATCCCACCGATGATCGCTGGCACGTGCATGATCGTGGCATTGCCCGCCGGCGTTGGAACGGGTATGAAGCCCAACCTGGTGACGCCCAAGAGAATGGCGATGGCCGCCAGCACCCCCGCGATGACAATCCGCCGCACAGTGAACTGCGTGCCCATAATCCCTGCCTCCCTTGCTATTTCAAGTCCCTGGCCGCGGGAAGGCCACAGAGCCCCTGGGCTTGAGTGACCGCCCGCAGCACCGCCTGGGCCATAACATCGGCGGCCACTGCACCGATCACGCTCACGTCGGGGCTCTTCTTTCTCTCCTTGCCAGTGGCCAGGGCAAAGATGGTATCGCCGTCGAACATGGTATGTACGGGCCGGATGGTCATGGCCAGGCCATCGTGGGCCATCTGGGCTACCTTGTTAATCTGCTCCTTGGTCAGGTAGGCATCGGTGGCCACCACACCGATGGTGGTATTGGCGAAGGCCAGGATGGTCTGCCCCAGGCCGCCCTTCATCGACTCCAGGGTATTGGCGAAGCCGCCCACCACCGGCCGCCGTGTCCCAGCGACGATCTGGCCGGTCCGGGGGTCCACCACGTCCCCAAAGGCATTCACGGCCACGATGGCCCCCACCGTGATCCCCTTGCCGATTGCCTGGCTGGCCGTGCCCAGGCCGCTCTTGGTGGCGAATTTGGGCCCCAGAAGTTTGCCCACGCTGGCCCCGGTACCGGCACCCACGTTGCCCTCCGCCACCGGACCAGAGCTGGCTTGCCGGCAGGCCTGATAGCCTGCCTCGGCATCGGGCCGCACCCGGGCCTGGCCGATGGTCAGGTCAAAGAGCACCGCTGCCGCAACTATGGGAACCCTGGCCACTTTGGCATCGAAGCCGTAACCCCTCTCCTCCAGGTAGCGCATGGCCCCGCTGGCTGCCTCCAGCCCAAAGGCGCTTCCCCCGGTGAGGACGATAGCGTGGACCCGATCCACCAGGTGCATGGGACGCATCAGGTCGGTCTCCCGGGTCCCCGGCGCCGCCCCCCGCACGTCCACTCCACCCATGGCCCCGGCCTCACAGAGGATCACCGTACAGCCGGTGGCCGCCTCCAGGTCGGTGTAATGGCCTACCTTCAGGCCGGCCACGTCGGTGATGGCGTTGTACATGACCGACTCCTTTAAAAGCTATAGATTACAGGTGACAGACATCAGGAAGATGGCGGGCACGACACCAGCACCGCTAACATGACTATCATGTTGCCTGATGGATTTGTCCCTAGCCCTCCCCTACCCCAGTTAGATGAGGCCCAAGGCTTCTCCCTCGCCTGCCGTGAACATGAGGCTCGTCCTCACCCCGCACCGTGCTACACCGGGAAGGGAAAGAGGGTCATCGTGGCTGCGAAGGCCGCCACCGTGGCCATGGCCAACAGGTCGGTTCGGGTCAGGCGTAGCCTTACCAAGCGGGTGCGGTCCCTACCGCCTACGTAGCAACGGGCCTCCATGGCCAGAATCAGGTCCTCCGCTCGCCGAAACGAGTTAATGAAAAGCGGCACCAGCAGCACCAGCACCTGCCTGGTGGTCTGAATGAACTGCAGCTTGCCGCCCTTGCCCATGTCTGCACCCCGCGATGCCTGGGCCTTCATGATCGTCTCCAATTGCTCGGCCAGGATCGGTACGAAGCGCAACGCGATGGTCAAGACCAGCGACAATTCGTGCCCCGGGATGCGCAGCCGCGAGAAGGGAGCCAGCATATCCTCCGTGCCGTGGGCCAACTCAGTAGTGGTGGTGGTGTTGGTCAGCAGGCTGGCCAGGAACAGGAGGTCCAGAAAGCGCAAAGTGGAGACCACCACCAGTTGCACGCTGCCGTTGGTGATATGGATGATCCCCCAGCGAAAGAGGGTGACCGAGACCATGTTCGGCGGCACAAAGGAGTCGCCGTAGAACAGGAGCTGCAAGAGGGCCAGAACAATGATCAGCCCCAGGGCTGGCTTGATGCCAGACAGGATGTACCTGACCGAGATGCCGGAGAGTGCCACAAACCCGAGGCTTACCAGCAACAAGATGACGTTGCTGACGTAAGATAAGCTAAAGGTGATGGGCAACACCATCAGCAACATGATAGTGATCTTGGCCCGGGGATCCAAGCGGTGCACGATGGAGTTACCGGGAAGATACTGACCGATGGTGATATTTCTCAGGAATTCAAAATCCTCCATATCTCTTGCTCTGCCTCTTCGACGTTCAATGTGCCCACGTCCACCGGCTGGCCTCGAGACCTGAGTTCATGCATAACCTCGGTGACCTGGGGCACGCCCAGGCCGTAGCGACGCAGTTCCTCACGCCGGGCGAAGATCTCTCGGGTCGAGCCAGTCATGACGGTCTTTCCATCGGCCAGGACGTAAATCCTATTCACCAACTCGGCCATGTCCTCCATATTTGGTGACACGAGGACGATCGTCATCCCCTCCCGCTCATGGAGGTTGCGGATACGGCCCAGCAGTTCCTTGCGGCTCCGTGGGTCCATCCCTGAGGTGGATTCGTCCAGGATCAGCACCTTAGGCCGCAGCGCCAGCACTCCGGCTATGGCCGCCTTGCGCATCTCACCGCCGCTCAGCGAGAACGTGTAACGGTCTTTGAACTCTTCGAAGCCCAGCCCCACCATCTCCATGGCCCACTTGGCTCGGGGCCGTAGCTCCTCCAGGGGCAACCCCATCTGGCGAGGACCAAAGGCGATGTCGTCTCCCACCAGTCGCTCAAAGAGCTGATCCTCGGGATACTGGAAAACCAACCCCACCTTCTGGCGCAGTTTCCGCAGATCCAGGCTGGGATCGCTCAGGTCCTGGCCGTCCACGATGACCTTTCCCGGCTCTCTGGGCCGGATGAGCCCGTTGAGGTGTTGTACCACGGTGGATTTGCCGGAACCGGTGCGGCCGATGATGCCCACGGCATCGCCGGAATCGATCTCCATGCTCACACCGCGCAGAGCCACCGCTTCCAGAGGCGTGTTCCGAAGATAGGTATGGTGAAGATCGTTGATCCTTATTATTGGTTCAGCCTTCTCCATGTACCTGCCTCTCCCTGGTGCTGGCCCTGAGCACGTTGCTCACCACCTCCTCCACAGTCACCAGGTCCCGGGGGAAGGCGGGGATGCGCCGGCTCAACGCGTGGGCCAACTCGGTGACCTGAGGCACATCCAACTGCAGTTCTCGTAGTTCATCCACATGGCTGAAGACCTCCCGTGGTGAGCCCTCCATGACGATTCGGCCCCGCTCCATGACGATAACCCGGTCTCCCTCCACCGCTTCGTGCATGAAATGGGTGATGGCGATGACGGTCACGCCGCTTTGATGGAGCCTGCGGACAGCAGCCAGGACGCCCTCCCGGCCCACCGGGTCCAGCATGGCGGTGGACTCATCCAGAATCAGGCATTCCGGCTCCATGGCTATGACCCCGGCGATGGCAACCCTTTGCTTCTGGCCGGCGGAGAGCAGGTGAGGCGCTCGCTGGCGGCAAGGGGTCATCTCCACGACCTCCAGGGCCCTGGCAACCCTCTTCTGCAGCTCTTCGCGGGGCAGCCCCAGATTCTCCGGGCCGAAAGCCACGTCTTCCTCAACCACGGTGGCCACGATCTGGTTGTCCGGGATCTGGAAGACCATGCCCACGGTGCGGCGAATGTCCCGGACGTGAGCGCTATCCCTGGTGTTCCAGCCATTCACCCAGACCTGGCCCCTGGTGGGGATGAGCAGGGCATTCAGGTTCTTGGCCAGGGTAGATTTTCCGGAGCCGTTATGCCCTACGACGACCAGATATTCACCCTTCTCGACCCGCAGATCGATGTGCTTTAAGGCCTCGATGGGGTGCTCGCTCTCGGCGTTATAGGAAAAACTGACGTCCTCGACGCGGATCAATGGTTCAGGTGCCAACCACCGCCTCCTGTATCTGCGGGTTCGCCAGCCAAAAAAAGGCCCCTTCGCAACGACCGAAGAGGCTCACGGTGCCCCAGTATGCCAATCTGGCCGTCTCGGTCGTCACCGATCCAAGCGGGTATTGTTAGTAGCTCTCGGGCTTCGCCAGCAATGCTCCGACGACACCAGGTCCTCGGACAGCCTCAGCCTTTCTGCTACCTGCCATCCAACGCTATCTATCTCACCGCCGGCCATGCCGGTAGGTGGCTGACTCTATTATACAGCACCCGATGGCTTAAAGGCAACATGGAATGCGGCGGGGCAGAAGCACGGATTCTAGCCTGTAGCGGACGCGAGAACTTGTTCTCGCCTCCCGTGGGCGACTCCCATGTCAGATTCTCGGTAACTACTCAGCCTGCCGCAGCAGGTTGGGTTGAGCCAGTGGCGGGGATAAAA
>DYIS01000012.1:20206-20865 GCA_020723545.1 Ktedonobacter racemifer | reverse complement strand
ATCGGCCACCAGAGCAAAACGGTCCACCACCACCCGTTTGGAAATGTAACCAGGCATCATACGAGTTCTCCCAAGACCAGCACCATCCGTTCCTGCTCCAGGGGAGCCAGATCACCGGCTCGCCGCAACACGTAAAGGTCGTATTCATCGGCAGCGTGCTCATCGCGGGCAAAGAGGCGCTCGCCGCGGATCACTTCGGCTGCCAGAAACGGATCAGCTTCACTCAACGCCACCAGGTCCACCCGCGCGCAGCCCAGAAAGTCTTCCAGCGCCATGGCCAGGCGCACCTTGTCGGCAACTGACCAGGTCAGACCAGCCACGGCCTTGGCCCCTATATCCACGTCCGATGGGCCAGGCGCCAGGTCAAGGTGCTGCCCCACCAACCAGTGCCGCACCTCCTGGGCCCGGCTACCAAAGGCGTACAGCGTTGCCACTCCGAACTGGGAACAAATCTGTTCCAGCGCTGCAAGACGTTCTCTCATGGTCTTCATACATCAATCAGAACCGGCAGATCTTGCTTGACGTGCCGGTATCTCCTGGCCAGCCGCTTGATCGCCTGGTCAAAGGGTGGGATGGCCTCAATGTTGAACGTTGAAACGTCTCTCCGTGGAACGTTCAACGTCATCGGCATGCTCCGCTATTCCGGCGTTGGAACGTTG
>DYIS01000012.1:0-20196 GCA_020723545.1 Ktedonobacter racemifer | reverse complement strand
ATTCGGGTCATCGCGGATGTAAGCCGGGATACTGCCCAGATACAGTAGAGGCGGCAGGTGGTGCCACCGGCGCAGCAGGTGATAAGTAGGCGAAGTGAGCAGGCGGCAGGTATCTACGGCCGGACGCCATGACTTGCAGCGGATTTGAGCCACCGTCTCCCACTCTGGCAAGAGACCAAAGTCCCAGGCCGCGCACAGCCGGGCGATGAAATCCACCCGCTGGGCCAGGGTGCGCAACCGGCGAGGCGGCTCCACATCGGGATAGAGTGTACCATTAATCTGCCAGGCCATGCAAGAACTCCTTGGTAAACCAGGTTCGCAATTGCTCAACCACCGATCGCTCCTGAAGATCGGCGATCTGTACCAGAGGGCGGGCCTGCTCAATCCGCGCCAGATGGGTGCGGATCGCCAGGTTTGCTCGCCTCGGGTCTGCATCTTCCCCGGCCAGTCGTTGGCGCTCTCGCCACAGCTCCCAACAGCGCGCCACATCACATCGGCCACTCTGGCAGAGCATATAGATGTCGCGAAAGTCACGTGGCGCTCCTCGCTCCACCAGAGCCACCATCTTGCTGGCCACCAGGTCGACAAACGCGTCCACCAGCATCCCTGGCCAGGGACCAGGCACCGGCTCGGCCAGTTGTGCCGAGCGGCGCGCGATCTGAAAACTGAAGACCGTCTTCCCTTGCTGAGTCAATTCCACGCTCACCACATCGCCCCAAGATCGGGTATGAACCTGCCCAAAGGGTTGCAAGGCTTGTTCCAGGGTACGGATGACTCGCTGGCGCTCGTCGAGGTTAACCGGTTCCACCCACCAGGCATCCACGTCGTGGGTGGCGCGATACTCAAAGTAGTGCGCCAGGCCAAAGGCCCCGCCCAGCGAAAGCCAACGGCCACAACCGCTGGATGACAGGGCTTCCAGGCAAGCCCGGGCGTATTCAGAGATCAGGGTAGGACGCTGCAACTGGCTCAATCCCGATTCTCCTCTGCTACCACGCTCCCTGCCCCCTGCTCCCTATCGTCTACCCGGCTTCGCCCTCGGCCGCCTTCCTGGGCGATTGGAAGTACTCCAGGGCAAACGCGCCGAACACGCCCAGCATCAACCCCAGCACACCCGCAATGGCGATGTCTTGCAGCGGCTTGGGCTGGGTGGGTGCGACGGGCTCAGCGGCAACGCTGATGAGTTGAAGCCCCTCGCTCGATGCCTGAGACGCGATTCTGCTCTGTGCCGCTTGCGCTGCGAAATTCCTATAAACCGACGCCGCGATGTCCCTGTCCCGCAGCAAACGACTGAGGTCAGCGATCTGCGCAGCCGATAGGTTGAACGATTTGCTCGAACCTTGTATTACAATGTGTACTGCAGGATACGCTTTGCGTTGCGGGACTCCTTTCCGCAGGGCAAGGCCATTATAACACCCTTCAGGATGTGGGTCAAAACCGGCCAACTAAGGCAGGCTGTTTGCCGAGACCTTTTCCGCCGCTCCTCCAAGACCGCCTTGTGCCGTTTGACACAGCGGCGCGCCGATGATATGCTGAAACTCAGGGAAAGGAGGCCAAATGACCCAGCTAGCCCTAGACCGGGATGAATTACAACAGCAGCTAGCGGCCATCATCGGTCCCCAGAACGTCTCCCGGCGCCAGGCCGACCTGGTGGCCTACTCCCACGACCTGTGGCCGTTGGCCCTGATCTGGAAGAGGCAGGGCAAGGTCCCCTACCCGCCGGACTTCGTGGTCTGGCCCGAGACCGTGGAAGAGGTATCGGCCATGCTGCGCCTGGCCAACGCCCGGCGGGTGCCGGTGGTCCCCTACGGCGCCGGCTCCGGCGTCTGCGGCGGCACTCTGCCCCTCCACGGCGGCATCGTCGTTGACCTCAAGAAGATGCACCGCATCCTGGCCGTTAACCAGACGGGCCTCACCGTCACCGCCCAGGCGGGCATCATCGGCGAGGACCTGGAGCGGGCGCTCAACCAGCGCGGCTACACCCTGGGCCACTTCCCCTCCTCCATGTACTGCTCCAGCCTGGGCGGGTGGCTGGCCGCCCGCGCCGCCGGCCAACTCTCCAGCCGCTACGGGAACATCGAGGACCTGACCCTGGGCCTCCAGGTGGTCTTGCCCTCGGGCCAGGTGATCCGCACCAAGGACACGCCCCGCTCGGCGGCCGGGCCCGACCTGAAACAGCTCTTCATCGGCTCCGAGGGGACCCTGGGCATCATCACCCAGGCTACCCTGCGGATGGTGCCATATCCCGAAAGCCGCCGGCTGCGGGGCGTGCTTTTCCAGGACGTGCACTCCGGGCTGGAGGCCATCCGGCTGGTGATGCGGCGGGGCCTCCGGCCGGCGGCGGCGCGCCTCTACGACGAGAACGACACCAACATCGCCCTGGGGTCTTTGGGATACGGCGTCACCGGGTGTCTTCTGGTCCTGGGCTTCGAGGGCGACACCCAGCTCACCGAGCTGGAGGAGCGCCTGGGCCTGGAGATCTGCCTGCGGGAGGGCGGCCAGGACCTGGGAACCGGGCCCGGCGAGCACTGGTGGGCCCACCGCTACGACATCTCCTATAAACAGGCCGACATCCTCTCCAACGAGAACGCCATCTCCGAGACCGTGGAGGTGGCCACCACCTGGGACAAGCTGGAGCCGCTGTATTTGGCGGTGAAGGCCTCCCTGGAGGAGAGCTGCTTCACCATGGCCCACTTCTCCCACGCCTATCCCGAGGGCTGCTCCATCTACTTCACCGTCGTCGCGGAGTCACCCACTGAACGTGAATGCGAGGGGCTGTACCGGCGCATCTGGCAGGGTGCCATGGAGGCCTGCCTAAAGGTGGGCGGGACCATCACCCATCACCACGGCGTGGGCCTCTTGAAGGCCCCGTGGCTGCCCCAGGAGTACGGCGGCGGCTACCCGGTGCTACAAGAACTGAAAAAAGCCCTGGACCCGAACGACATCATGAACCCGGGCAAGCTGGGGCTGGAGAGAGGTTAAATGCGCGCGGACCTGCTCGAAAGCATCAAACGCTGCGCCTTCTGCCCCAAGATGTGCCGCTTCGCCTGCCCGGTGGCCCGGGCCAACAAGGACGAGGCTACGATCCCCTACGGGCTCTGCACCGTGGCCGACCTGGCCCTGGCCGAAAAACTCGATCTGGCCGAGCCCAGCGTGGCGGGGCTCCTCTATGCCTGCACCGAGTGCCGGGCCTGCCGGGAGTACTGCCGGGTGGAGGGCGTGGACCTGGTGGAGATCTGCCGGGCGGTCCGGGCCGAGACCGTGGCCCGGGGGATAGCGCCGGAGCCGGTGGCCCGCTTTCACCAGAAGTTACAGGCCTACCACAATCCCTACGGCGCTCGGGCCCGGCACGCCCACGAGAAGGTGCCGGAGTTCCAACGGGCCTTCTCCAGGAAAGCCAGGGTGCTCTATTACGCCGGGTGCACCGCCGCGGTTGCCCAGCCGGAGATCGTGGTGGCGGCTTTCCGGGTGCTGGAGCGGTTGGGCGTGGACTACACCGTCCTGCCGGGCGCCTGGTGCTGCGGCCTCCCCGCTCTGTCCCTGGGCAACCCGGGGGCTGCCCAGGAGCTCATGGCTCATAACCTCCAGGCCATCCAGGAAACCGGCTGCCAGGTGGTGGTGAGCGGCTGCCCAAGCTGCGTGGTGGCCTTCCGCCGGGACTATCCGGAGGCTGGCTTCGAGCTGCCAGTCCAGGTCCTTCACGTCTCCCAGTATCTGGACGGTCTTTTGGACGCCTCGCTGACCGGAGGAGGGCCAGTGGGCCGGGCTACCTATCACGACCCCTGTCTCCTGGGGAGGGGCCTGGGCGAGTACCAGGCACCCCGGCGGCTCCTGGGCCGGATCGCCGGCCTGGAGCTGGCGGCGATGGCCTGGAGCCACCAGGATTCCCTGTGCTGCGGTGGAGGGGGTGGGTTGCCTCTCACCTGGCCCACCACCTCCCGGAAGATGGGCTACGGCCTCCTGTACCAAGCCATCGCCACCGGAGCCCAGACCCTGGTCACCGCCTGCCCTTTCTGCAAGAGCTGGCTCTCCCTGGCCGCCAGGAAGTCTCCGGTCAGGGTGCTGGACCTGGTGGAGATCCTGGCCCCGGCCCTCGGCTAGGGCGGCGTCAGGTTGACACGCCAGGACGAAATCGCCAGCCTCAGGCCGCCGGGCTGGCCAACCCGTTGTCCCCAAGAAGGGCCGGACCCAGGTCACCAGTGGTGCCCAGGACCAGGTCGGTGCCGGCTAGCTCCTGGGATTTCCCAAAGCCGCACAAAACGGCCACGGCATAGGCCCCCGCCTCCCGGGCCGAGGCCACGTCCACCCAGGTATCCCCCACCATGATGCACTCCCAAGGGGCCACCTCCAGCGCCCGAGCCGCATAGAGGACCGGCTCCCCAGAGGGCTTCAACCGGGCGGTATCGTCGCGGGAGACGATGACCTGGAAATACTCGTTTAGCCCGACCTGCTGGAGGATCCATGCAGCCCTGGAACGGGAGCGGGTGGTCACCAGCCCCAGCCGGTAGTAGACATGCAACCCGCTCAGCAATTCCCGTACCCCTTGGAGCAAGACCGGCCGGTGAGAGTGGTTCGCAGGAACGACGGATCGGAGGAATCCCATGAGCCTGAACGCTTCGTCGTCCATCGTCAACCGGTCTAGCAAGATGACCACCCGGTGAGCAGCATCTTCGGCCAGGAACAGAGCCTGGCGCAGAAGGGCTCCCAGGCTCCTCCCGCCGGGAAACCGCCCCAATACCACCTCCATGGCCGCTCCATCGGCCTCGATGAGCGTGCCGTCCAGGTCGAAGAGGATCGCCCTCACCCGGCCAAGGCCTGGAAAAGGTTGCTGGCTCATTCTCCCGCCGCCATCTTGCCCTCGACGTAGCGGATCACGCGAGAGAAAATGAACGTCATGATAAAGTACAGGAGGGCCACCATGTTCCAGGTCTCGAAGGGCCGGAAGAAGGTCATGGTGAACTCGCGGCCCTTGCGCGATAATTCCTCCACCGAGACCACGGAGGCCAGGGACGAGTCCTTGAGCATGGCCACGAAATCATTGCCCAAGGGAGGCAAAATGCGGCGAATGGCCTGGGGCAAGATGATGTAGCGCATGGCCTGGAGGTAGCTCATGCCCAGCGACCGAGCGGCCTCCATCTGCCCCTTGTGGATGGACTGGATGCCCGCCCGGTAGGTCTCACCCATATAGGCGCCGTAGCAGATGCCCATGCCAAGGATGGCGGCGGGGACCGGGTCAATGGGTGCCCCAAAGAGCCGGGCCATCAGGTCGCCCAGGGCAAAATAGACATAGAACAACAGGACCAGAAGCGGGATGCCCCGGATCACCTCTACGTAAAAGGTGGAAATGCCATAGATGATGGGGTTTTTCGCCGTGCGGGCCACGCCTACCAACAACCCAATGATCAACGCGAGCAAGATACCGAGGACAGTGATCTCCAGGGTAACGCCAACGCCGGTGAGCAGGAACTTCAAGATGCGGATGTAGAGGCTTTCCGGTAGCACCACCAACCGGAAGGGGACGCTGTGCAGCGGATCGCCTCCAGGGCCCTCAGCGGCCAGCGTCATGGTGTACGTCCCGGCTGGGACCGCAACCGCCGTCTCGAGGCGCAACTCCGCCTGTACGGTAGGCGTCACCGGGTTGGTGGGGAAGCGCACTGCCATGCCTTGGGGGACCCTGGGCACGGAAAGGGTCACCGGGAGGTTGAAGCTGTTCAGGGCGGTGACCGTGACCTTGTAGGACGCCGCGTTCCCCGCTGACACCGCCTGCTCGGCCGGCGAGATGCCCAACGAAAAATCCGGCTGGGCCGCCTGGCCGTGGCCCGAAGCCACAACGACCGGCGGCTCAGTCACCTCCGGCGGCGACGTGCCCCCAACCCTGGGTAGTAGCCCCATCAGGGAAAAGGCCGCTCCCAGAACGGCCAGGGCCACCACCACGTTCTTGAGCGCCCCTGGTGCCCATTGCCAGATGTTCTTCATGGCCCTTACTCCGTCTTGCTGAAGACAAAGGTCTGCATAAGAAGATGGGTTGCTGAACGTTCCCGTCCAGCAACCCATCCAGATGCGCTAGAGAATACGCGCCTACGGCGTCAGCCCCCACTTCTTTTGCAGCTCCAGGAGCTTGCCCGAATCCTTGAGCTTCTTCAAGGAAGCGTTGATTTTGTCCAGGAGGGCCTTGTCCTCCGGGCGTACGCCGATGCCGTAGAATTCCTCGGTAAATACTTTGCCCACCAGCTTCAGCTTGGCATTGGGGTTAGAGGCCACATAGTCGGCCGAAATGGGGGCATCGTTGATCACCACGTCCAGGCGACCTAGCGTCAGGTCCTGGAAGGCCAGGGTGATATCTTCGTAGCTCTTCACCGTGGCGCCAACCTTAGCAGCGATCTTCTTGCCCTCCATCTCACCGGTGGTGCCCAACTGCACGCCGATCTTGTGGACCTTGGCGATGGTGTCCGGGCCGGTGATGACGGTATTATCTGCCTTAACCGCGCAGATCTGGCCGGCGTTGATGTAGGGCTCGGAGAACGCCACCTGCTTCTTGCGCTCCTCAGTGATGGTCACCGAGGAGACGATGACGTCGTACTTCTTGGCCAAAAGCCCGGCGAAAATGCCGTCGAAGTTGATGTTGACGTACTCGGGCTTGGCCCCCAGGTCCTTGGCGATGAGCTCGAACATGTCGATGTCAAAGCCCTTGAATTCCTTGGTCTTCTCGTCCACGAATTCCATGGGCTTGAACGTCGCATCCGTGCCCACCTTGATCGGGAACGGGGTCGGGGTGGGTGGCACCGGCGTAGCGGTGGGCGGGACCGGCGTGGCGGTGGGGGCGGGCTTGGTGGGCGTGGGAGGAATTGGGGTCGGGGTCGGGCCGCAGCCTGCCAGGCCGATCAGCAACGTGCCAATGACGATGAAAGCGGTCAACACCAAGAAGTTCATTTGTCTCTGCATTCCAAATCACCTCCTCTCTTTTGAGAATGTGAGGGAGACGATAGCAGCGAACTCCCCGGTGAGTTCACCACCTGCCATAGGCTTTGCGCGTCAGTGGGCATAATATACAGCATGGGGGGCACGATGTCAAGGATTTGCACCGGCGGTGCGTTTATGCTATAATACCGTGCACGCAAAACGGCCTGGTGGCCGGCGCCACCAATGCCAATACCACCAACGAAGAAGCGATGCGGGAGATAGCTCATATCCATCTAGCAAGGAAGGAGGTTGATGGATGCCCCTACAGAAGCTCGAGAAAGAGACCATCATCAACCAATACCGCATACACCAGACTGACACCGGCTCGCCCGAGGTTCAGGTGGCCCTCTTGACCACGCGTATCAACCAACTGGTAGAGCACCTGAAGGTGCACAAGCATGACAATCATTCAAGACGTGGCTTATTGAAACTGGTGGGGCAGCGCCGGCGTCACCTGGTCTACCTTAGCCAAAAGAACACCGAACGCTATAAGGACGTAGTGGCCCGCCTGGGTTTGCGGAAATAGACTCTCGAGCGAGGCTCCCTCGCTCGACGTTTTTTATGTGGCCCCTGAACATCGTCTCTTTGATGCACCGGGGCCCAGGCAGCGTAATGAGGGGCAGGCTTGGGGATTAGGGATTGTGCACCTGCCGAGGCAGCTCGCAATCTCAAGGCAGGCCAAAAGAGCCACCAGTGCACAACCCCTAAGCTCCAAACCCGCCCCTCCAAGACCAGCTAAGAGCGGCGCGTGGGCATTTGCGTGTCTTTTGCTCACGGCACATAGCAAATTGGAGGAATTCTGGCAAAATGGTACAACGATTCGAAACCATCATTGGCGGGAGAACCCTTTCCCTGGAGACCGGCCGCATGGCGGAAGAGGCCGACGGAGCGGTCTTGGTCCGTTACGGCGACACGATGATCCCGGCCACCGCGGTGGCCGCCGACGAGCCCCGCGAGGGGGTGGACTTCTTCCCCCTGACGGTGGACTACGAGGAGAGGTTATACGCTGCCGGCAAGATCCCGGGGGCCTTTCATCGACGGGAGGGGCGTCCCAGCGAACAGGCCATCCTCACCTGCCGGTTAGCGGACCGGCCCCTGCGCCCCCTCTTTCCCAAAGGTTTTCGCAACGACGTGCAGGTGGTGATCACGGCCCTCTCCGCTGACCAGGAGAATGAGCCGGATATCCTGACCATCATCGGCGCCTCCGCTGCCCTGACTATCTCGGACATACCCTTCAACGGCCCGGTGGGGGCGGTGCGCGTGGGCCACATCGACGGCCAACTGGTCCTGAACCCTCTGGCCTCTCAGATGACACAGAGCAAGCTGGACCTGAAGGTCGCCGGCACCGCCGATGCCATCATGATGGTGGAGGCCGGGGCCAACCAGGTCTCTGAGGAGCTGATGCTGGAGGCCCTGAAGCTCGCCCACCAGGAGATTCAAGGCATCGTCCGCCTTCAGGAGAGCATGGCGGCCCAGGTGGGCAAGCCCAAACGCCAGTTCACGGTCTACGAGCCTCGGCCAGAGGCCAGGGTTGCCGGGCGCCAGTACCTGGGAGACAAACTGGCTCTTGCCATAAACCAGGG
This sequence comes from Ktedonobacter racemifer, assembly GCA_020723545.1. GTDB lineage: Bacteria > Chloroflexota > DTOL01 > DTOL01 > JACQYG01 > JACQYG01. The sequence continues at coordinate 11,656 of DYIS01000012.1, read as the reverse complement.
CGACAAGGCCGAACGGGAGCGGCTCCTGGCGGAGCTAAAGGCCGGCCTGATCGCGGCCTTGTCCGACCGCTACGCCGAGCAAGATCTTCTGACGGTCTTTGACGAGGAGGTCAAGGCACTGGTCCGCTCTAAAATACTGAGCACGGGCCTCCGCCCGGATGGCCGGGACCCGGTCACCATTCGCCCTATCTCTTGCGAGGTGGGCCTCTTGCCCAGAACTCATGGCTCGGGGCTGTTCACCCGGGGCCAAACACAGGTGCTGACCATCGCTACTCTGGGCTCGGTGGCAGACGAGCAGGAGCTGGACGGCCTGGGCCTGATTGAGTCCAAGCGCTATCTACACCACTATAACATGCCTCCCTTCTCCACCGGCGAGGCCCGGCCGCTGCGAGGCCCCGGCCGGCGGGAGATCGGCCACGGCGCCCTGGCGGAGAGGGCACTGCTGCCCGTCCTCCCGGAGGAGGACGTTTTCCCCTATACCATCCGTCTGGTCTCCGAGGCGCTGTCCTCCAACGGCTCCACCTCCATGGCCAGCGTGTGTGGCAGCACCCTGGCTCTCATGGACGCCGGAGTTCCCATCAAGGCACCGGTGGCCGGCATAGCCATGGGCCTGATCATCGGGGGGGACGGCGCCTATACTGTGCTCACCGACATCCAGGGGATCGAGGATGCCCTGGGCGACATGGATTTCAAGGTCGCTGGCACCGCCGATGGGATCACTGCCCTCCAGATGGACATCAAGGTCAAAGGCGTCACCCCCGAGATCATGGACAAGGCCCTGGCCCAGGCCAAAGAGGCGCGACTCTTCATACTACAAAAGATGTTGGCCGCCATCGACAAGGCCCGGCCGGAGCTTTCGCCGTATGCCCCGCGCATCACTCGCATTAAGATCAACCCGGAGAAGATCGGCACGGTCATCGGCCCGGGCGGTAAGATGATCCGCAGCATCCAGGAGGAAACCAAGGCCGAGGTGGAGATCGAAGACGACGGAACGGTCATCATCTCTGCGGTGGACGGAGCCGCTGCTGAGAAGGCCGTGGCCATGATCCGGGCTTTGACCGAGGAAGTGGAGGTCGGCAAGATCTACCTGGGCAAGGTGAAACGGCTCATGGACTTCGGGGCCTTCGTAGAGGTCTTGCCCGGCAAAGAGGGCCTGGTGCATATCTCCCAGTTGGCAGATTACCGGGTCGCCAGAGTGGAGGATGCGGTGAAGGTGGGCGACGAAATCATGGTCATGGTCACTGAGATCGACACCCAGGGGCGGATCAACCTTTCGCGAAAGGCCGTCCTGGAGGGGACTGGCCCGGAACAGGCACGGGTGGAGCGCCGGCCGGCGGGACGTGTGGAGAGGGCCATGGCCATTCCCCACGAACGACGAGGCCTTGGCGAGCGCCGACCCGGCCCGCCCAGGCGTCCCTTTACGCCATCCCGCGAGCCCGAGCCACCAAGGGAGCCGCCCAAACACCCGTTTGGGCGCAAGTGGTAGAGCACATTGAATCACCGGGGCCGGTCCATAGGACCCGCCCTGGTGCCCATCCAGCGCCATCGGGGCGACGAAAACCTAAGTGACTGGGTGTTCCGAGAACCCGTGGCCAACAGGAGGGAAGGCTTTTGAAGAGCTACGCCGTCGCCATCGTGGGTGCCACGGGCCTGGTGGGTCAGGAATTCATCAAGATCCTCCAGCAACGCCAGTTCCCCCTGGGAAACCTCCGGCTCTTCACTACCGACCGCTCGGCGGGCAAGAAGGTATCCTTCAGCTACCAGGACGTTCTCCTGGAGGAGCTCCATTCCAGCTCGTTCAAACATGTAGACCTGGCCCTATTCTCGGCCGGAGCGGAGGCCTCCTGCCATTTCGTCCCCGTGGCGATGAAAGACGGCGCGGTGGTCCTGGATACCACCGCTGCTTTCCGTCTGGAGGAAAGTGTGCCCCTGGTGGTGCCCGAGATCAACCCCCAAGACCTAAGGCGCCACTCGGGGCTCATCGCCAACCCGTGCTGCATAGCTATTCAGATAGCGATGGCGCTCTTCCCTATACACCGAGTGAACCCGGTCCGGCGCGTCATCGTGGACAGCTATCAGGCGGTCTCGGGGAGCGGCGCTTCGGCTATGGAAGAGCTCTCCCTTCAGGCACGCCTGATCCTGGAGGGGAAGAACGTCATTCCCCACATCTACCCCCACCAGATTGCCTTCAACCTCTTGCCGGAGATCGACGTCTTCCTGGACAATGGCTATTCCAAAGAGGAGTGGAGGATCGTGCGGGAAACTCGCAAGATCATGCATGCCCCGGAGATTGCCATCTCGGCCACGGCGGTACGGGTGCCCGTCTACATCGGCTATTCGGCCGCGCTACACGTGGAGTTCTCGAGCAAGATCACCCCAGAGGAGGCCCGGGGCATCCTGGGGGCGTCCCCTGGAGTCCGTGTCCTGGATGACCCCTCGGTCAGCCTGTATCCGCAACCCTGGGTGGCGGCGGGCCAGGACGACGTGTTTGTGGGGCGGATCAGGGAGGACATCTCCCTCCCCAACGGCCTGGCGCTCTGGGTTGTCACCGACAACGTGCGCAAGGGCACAGCCCTCAACGCCGTTCAGATCGCCGAGACATTAATAGAGCGGGGTTGGCTATAGGCACGGGTCTCACCAGGAGTGCAGCGGGGGCTAAGATGGGTTGCCGTTCTTAGCCCATTTTTTACGACTGTCGCAAACTATGTCCAAAACGACGAGCTGGATCTTAATCGAGTGCCTGATAATAGTGGCGCTCATGTTCATGCCGCTGGCGGCGGCCGAGAGTTTCTTTACTAACCGGGCAGCTCGGCCAGAAACCTTATAGGGGAAGGCCTTGTCCCGCTCCAGCATTCCTCCTGAGAATCAAGCGTCCAAGAGCACCATGGCCGGGGAGTTCAGCTCCACCACCCGCCGCTGGGTCCTGGCCGGGCTGGCAGTAGGCGGCGCGGTGGCCCTCTATGCCGTCCGCGAGCTCTTGGTGCCCTTTACGCTGGCAGTACTCCTGGCCTATCTCCTGAACCCCCTGGTTGTCTTCACTGCCAGGGTCACAAAGCGCTCACGGACCTCGGCCGTGGCCCTGGTGTACCTGGCCCTCCTGGCTGCCCTGGTCTTGGCCTTGGTGCTCCTCATTCCCACCCTGGTACGACAGATAAGAGCCATTGACCTGGACTTGAACAGCATGTCGGCCCAGCTCCGCGATTTCACCGCAGCCCACCGGCAGGTGGAGCTCTTCGGGTTTTCCCTTGACCTTTTCAGCCTGTACGGCGAGCTGCAGGGCACCATGCACTCAGCATTCTCCTTTTTGTTGGCCAAGACCGGCAGCGTCCTGGTTGGGGTGGCTTCGTCCATGGCCTGGTTTCTCTTGATCCTAATCGCGACCTTCTACCTGCTTAAGGACGCTGATTCCATCAGGGCTTATCTTTTGGGCCTGGCCCCTGAGGGGCGGCGCCAGGACCTGCTCGACATTGCCCAGGGGGTTAACGCCGTCCTCAGCGCGTACCTGCGCGGGCGTCTGGTCTTGTGCATGGTGATCGGGGTGGTTACCTGGGCGGCGATGGCCTTGGTGGGCCTGCCCAATGCCCTGCTCATGGGGCTCATCGCCGGGGTCCTGGAGATCATCCCCAACCTGGGGCCCGTGTTGGCGACTATCCCCGCGGTGCTCATCGCCCTTTACCAGGGTTCCGCCCACGTACCTATTTCTAACCCCTGGTTTGCCCTGGTTGTTCTGGGCCTTTACACGCTGATTCAGCAGCTCGAAAACGCTTTCCTGGTGCCCAAGATCATCGGCGAAAGCGTTAACCTGCACCCACTGGTGGTTCTCTTCGGCATCCTGGCAGGGGCCAGCCTGGCCGGGGTAGTGGGAATATTCTTGGCCGTGCCGGCCATCGCTACCGGCCGCATCCTGGCCAGCTACCTGTTCAAGAAGCTGGCCTAGCCCTATGCGGGAGGTTCACGCCATGAATGACCTGTTCCTCGGGACGGACCTCATCTTGCACGCCAAAGATCACTCCATCGATTTCATCTTCCAGGGGAAGCCCTTCCTTTCGGGCATCACCGCAGGGCTCAGTTTCCGGGTCAATGACGATGTCCGCAAGCTGGTTCTAGGCCAGGTCACCACATCCTATCAACTGGGAAAGAAGGAGTTGGTGGTCCAAAACGAGGACGGCGACCTGGTGTTGCGTTGGCATGTGGAGCTCAAAGATCCGCTGATTTTCTGGCTGGAAGCCAAGAACCGCGGCGCCAAGCCAGTGCAAATCGATCAGCTGGGGCCCTTGATCGTTGAGGGCGGCCTTGAGAGCACCCTTTGGTGCGGCGGCCAGATTACCGGCTGGAGGTTTTATCAAAATGGCTGGCAATCTTGGTCGCCCGCTTTTGTCCGTCATCTGGGCGATGGGCTTTATGTGGAGTCTGGCAGTGCCGACTACCGGTCCAAGCATCTGCCCCATGGCTCATCAGGGGAGAGCTTCGCCAGTGAGTGGTTCACTGTAATCGCCTCGGACGAAGGCGGGCCGGCCCTGTTGGCCGGTTTTGTGTCCATGGCTGATCAACTGGCCGAGATACGCCTGAGCGTTGATCCCAAAAGCAGTTCCGTCAACTTGCAGGCCCTGTGCTATGCCGATGGAGTGATCTTGGCCCCTGGGGAGACGATGCAATCAGAAAGGCTGGCCGTGAAGGCGGGCAAATCACCACATGCTCTGCTTGAAAGCTATGCCGACCTCGTGCAAGGGATCATGGATGCCAGGGCCGTAGGTCAGGTGCCCACGGGCTGGTGCACCTGGTATTACTACTACGGTGAGAATACCGCCGAGGACGTCCTGGCCAACATGGAGCGCATTAGGCAATTGAAGCTGCCGCTGGAGTACATCCTCATCGACGATGGCTACCAGGCGGACATCGGCGATTGGCTCGAGCCCAACGAGAAGTATCCTCAGGGTATGAAGTGGCTGGCCGACCAGATCGTGGCCCGGGGCTTCAAGCCCGGGATCTGGCTGGCACCCTTCAGCGTCACCGCCACCTCCCATCTATACGCCGCACATCCCGACTGGATAATCCGCAATATCCAGGGGGAGCCGGTTCTCGCCCTCCAGAACTGGGGCACCGATGTCTACGGCCTGGATTGCACCCACCCGGAGGTGCAGGCATGGCTGGCAGAGCTCTTTCGCGTCATGAGCCAGGATTGGGGCTATCAGCTTTTCAAGATCGACTTCGTCTACTCAGCCGCACTGGAGGGAATACGCTTCGACACCCAGGCCACCCGGGCTCAGGCCTTCCGCCGCGGCCTGAGGACGATCCGGGAGGCCATTGGCGACCGCTTCCTCTTGGGCTGCGGCGCGCCCCTGGGGCCCTCGGTGGGCCTGGTGGACGGCATGCGCATCGGACCCGACGTGGCAGTCAACTGGCACCCCTTCTGGCAGGATCTGACCCTGCCCTCGGCCGAGAACGCCGGCCGGAATGCCATCGCGCGCTATTTCCTGCATGCAAAGCTCTGGGCCAATGACCCCGACTGTCTGGTGGCTCGCCGTCGGGATGACCAGTCCGACCTGACCCTGGGCCAGGTCCGAACCATAGCCACCATCATCGGCCTTTCCGGTGGAACGGTTCTGGCCAGCGACAATTTTCCCACCCTGGCCGCCTGCCGCCAACGCGTGCTGCAACAGCTCCTGCCGCCCTTGGGCCAGGCTGCCGTGCCGATGGACCTCTTCCAGAACGAGTCCCCGGAGCTCTTGGTGCTATCCATCGCGACCGATTTTGCAGAATGGCTGATCGTCGCCTCCATCAACTGGACCGACCATACCAGGAAGACCACGTTGCGGGTCAACGAACTGATGGGTCAACGAGCCAGTGAGGGGGTCAGCCATGATGTCCCTCACCCATCCCTTTACCACGCCTTTGACTTCTGGTCCGAGCGTTATCTGGGAATAGTGGGTGAGAAGCTGGTGCTGCACAACCACCTGCCTCATTCTCCCAAAGTCATATTACTGAAACCAACAAGCCCGGAGCCGGAACTACTGGCCTCCACCTTCCACATCAGCCAGGGCGGTAGAGAGGTGAAATGGCTGACCCGTTCGCCAGGAAAACTCACCCTGGAAATGGAGAAGCCCGGTTCTCAATTCGGCCGGCTTTTTTTCACCGTCCCATCTCCTTACCGAGTAACCGGCTGCCGGCTGAACGGCCGCCGCCGCCCCTGGCAATCAGTGGCCGGAGGCGTCGTGGCCCTGGGCTTCTGCCTGCAGGGGTCCGCCGTGGTTGAGATCGAGTGGGAGAGGAGGTCTTAACCGGCTCGTTGCACCGTCCTAACCCTTAACCATCCCCAGGCTACAACATACCTCGTCGAACTCGATTTCCAGGCCCAGGGATTGGGCATGGGCGATGGCCCCTTCACCGGGATAGGCCAGGGCCGTGGCCCCAGCCTCGACGGCTATCCGCTCCATCGCTGCCCCAGCCGGGCCAGAGGGACGGGCACAGCCGAGGGCCACCGGGGTCCGGGGGTTGAGCAACCGGGCCAGAGCAACCAGCCGGCCCACGACCTGGGGCGTCGGCGGCGGAGAGGCCTGCATAGGAGTACCAGGAAGTGGATTCAGCGCCACCAAGACGATGACGTTAGGTCCGACCTCGCGGATCAGGGACAGGGCCGTGAGTTCTCCGCGCACCTGGCCAAAGTGCAGACCGATGACTACGTGAGGCACGACACAGAGCCCCGCCCCTTTGGCCGCAGCCAGGGAGGCAGCGTAATCGGCGGGCGTCTTGTGCAGGTGGCGCACCTGCTCAATGGTCTCTGCATCGCCGATCACGTCCAGGAGCACCTGATCCACGCCAGCATCTTTCAGGCCACGGGCGGCGGCCGGGTCCAGGAGGCCGGTATGGACGATGACCTTCAGCCCCTTCTCCTTGACGTAGGCGATAGCCTCGAAGTAGCCATCCACGGGCACCTGACCCTGGCTATTAGCTCCACCGCTCAGGAGAAGCCCTTTGCCACCAACTCATCGGCCAGTGCCCGTAATGCCCCAGGGGTAGTGGCCGGATGCATGGCGGCAAGGAGTTCCCCCCGGCAGTGTTCACAGCCCAAGGCGCAGGCTCGGCCCGTCAGGCTCACGCCTACGAAGCGGTGGGGCGTGTTGCGAAAGCCCTCCACCTCGTAGTGCCTGGCTCCTGGCACGGCCAGCTTCAGCAGGAGCGGAAAGTTTGCCTGGCGCAGCGCCCAGGACTCGGCCAGGAGCTCGTTCAGGGGACGGCGGTAGAGGGCCTCGATCTCAGCCAGACTCATTCCGCCAGGCCCTCTCTCAGTTGCCACCGGATGAGGGCGATGTCCTCGACCTCCGGAGGGAAGGGATAGTCGCGTAGAGGTTGGGATGGACGCTCGTTCCCGAAAGGGCGGTTACAGGCCACCTGGCCGTCCTCGCCGGGGCAACCCGAGGTCATGAAGGCTATTCCCCCAGCGATAGTCTCATCCACCTCGCCCACCCCGAAGTTCGCTACCTGGCCGGCCCGATTAAAGGCCATCCTCTCGGTCCGGGCCAGACCCTGGTTGATGAGGTAGCGGGCCAGTTGCACCCGGCGATACTGGCCGTACGAGGGCTGGGGCCGGGCAGCCAAAGCCGTGCCCGCCTCAGGGAAGAAGCTGAAGAGGTGGGTAGGTGCCCCCAGGTCATGGGCTCGCTGGATGGCTCCGATCATCTCCTCCTCCGTCTCCCCCAGGCCGACAATGAGGTGCACGCCGGCCCGGTGGCGCCCGAAGATTTCTACCGCCGCCTCCACCGTCTCCCAGAAGTGCTTCCAGCGATGGGGGCCGCCTACGCCGTTCCGCCGGTATCGGTCAAAGAGGGCTTCGGTGGCTGCGTCCACGGCGATGTTGCCCATGTCCGCTCCGGAGGCCCGGACCTCGGCCAACATCTGGCGGGGCTCCGGGAGCATGGTGGGCGAGATAAGGACGCTGATCGGCAGAGAGAGTTCCGCCCGCAGGGCCCTGACCACCGTGTTCATATCGGCAAAGGCCCGACGGTGGGTGATCATGGAGACGCAAGCACGCTTCAGTTGCCCGCCCAGACCTTTAGCTCGCTCGATGAGCTCCGCAAGCGGATAAGCCGGCCACCGTACCCGGATGAAGGTGCGTTCGGCCTTCGGCGGGAGTTCCCGCCCCCGGGCCAGGCCGCAGTAGGCGCAGCGCCCCATGCAGCCGTCGGCGTAGGTGAGGAGCAGGTTGAGGCCAGTGAGCCTGGCATCACGGCGGAAACGTCCCGGTATGAGTCCCAGGGTGATGGCCGCCGCCAAGCTCGTCTGAACGTATTCGGGGCTTTCCATGTGTTTTTAACCAGCAGAGAAAAGACGCCGTCCGTAGGCCGGGAAGGCCACCCAGGCCCGGCGCAAACATTGGCTCAGGGTCAACGGGTCATTGTCCCAATTATCCTCCAGAAAGCGACGCCGAGCCAGGGCGTGTTCCAGGACGGCGCCCAGGTACTCCTGCCACTCCTGCTCGTACTCTTCCAGATAACCCAGATCGCCAGATAAAGCAGCCTTGGCGGCCGCCTCTCCGGCCAGGCGTCCGCTCAGGCAGGCATGGGCGATGCCAGCTCCCGTGATGGGATGTGTGTGTCCGGCGGCGTCGCCAGCCAGGACGATATTCCCCCGCCAGGTAGGTTCAACTGGCCCCCCGCAAGGGATAAGGCCGCTGGTGCGACCGAGGATGGCCGAGGGCCGGATTGCCAGCCTATCCAGCAGATGCGCCAGGGCTTTCCTGAGGCCGCGCCGGAACTCGCGCCTCACTCCCACACCCACGTTGGCTGTGTCGCCCTTGGGAAAGAGCCAGCCGTAACCACCGGGATAAGCATGGTCGAAATAGACCTGGGTGGCTGACAGAGGCTCCGGAAGTCTCACCTGGCGCTGGGCAGCGACGATGAAGGCATGGTTGGCCGCCCCGATCCAATGCCCTACGGTTGAGGTCGGCCCGTCGGCCCCGATGATGACTGTGGCCCCCACCTCGCGGGCCTTTCCCTCCTCTCGCACTAACAGGCCCTGCTTAGTGCGCTCCACGGCCCGGGCCGAGAGGCGGATTTCGACCCCAGCGCACCGGGCGGCCTGGGCCAGATGCCGGTCAAAGCAGGCCCGGTCGAGGACATAACCGGCGGCGGGGGTTTCAGCTACCTCGCCGTCGGGCAGGTGAGTGTGCATGAACTGAATGGTCTGGGCCACACAGGCCGGTGACCAGGGCACTTCCAAGGCCAGTTGTCGGGGCACGTACTCAGCGCAGCGCACGGGCTCGCCGAACTTCTTGCGCTCGTCCAGGAGGAGCACCCGCGCCCTCGCCTGGGCCGCAGCCAGAGCTGCCATGCTACCCGCCGGGCCGGCCCCCACCACCACGACATCATAGGATTCTATCAGTGCCATCGCCGTCCTACACTATCGGCCATCATGTATCAGGTGCTCCACCACCTGCTCCAGGAGCTTTAGATTCAGCTTGGTCTGACCCTCGTACTCTCCCCGGTAAGCCTTCTCCTCCTGTCCCAGGTCGTAGCAGGTGGAGCTATCCACACCCACCAGAATGCCGGGAAGTCCAATGCGCTCGAAGTCGGCGCAGTGTTTGGCGTAGAAAGCCTCGCAGCAGGAGCCAACAAAGGCGCGGACGCCTCCCCTTTGCAGGCCAGCAAGCTCCTCCTCTAGCATTTCGTAGTTCTGGATGGTGATGGGTATGAGGCCATGCCGTTCGGCCAGGGAATAGGCCTGGCCTACGCTGCACAGGCCGCAGCGGTCGCACCCGTTGCTGTAGCGGAGGCTGCACTCCGGCAGCTTGGCACAGTACGGCAGGAGCAGCGCCCCAGGCCGCTCCATCTCCTCCAAAGGCCTGCCTACCGTAAAAAGGTTATTGGCCTCGGCAGCGCTCACCTCGAAACGGGCGGTGAAGGCTCGCTTCCTCAGGGCCTCACCGATGGTCCGAACGAAGTCGGCCGGGGTCACGCCGGGGACGACGGCCCCGCCTTCGGCGAAGAACTCCTCGACGATATGCCATACCGCCTCTAGCTCAACGGGGGCGTCCTTCAGGCGAGCCTCCAGGTCGAAGATGGCCCTCTGGGGATAGGCGAAGAAGTCACCGGTAAGAAGCGCCTGCCGGATGCGCCCCGCAGCCCCATCCACCACCAGGGAGGCGCGGATGAGCCCGCCCCCGGCCTTGTAGAGGGCTCGCAGCTCCTGGTGGGTGGCCGGGGGATGGCGTATGCCAAAGATCCACTCCTCCGAGCAAAAATGAGGGAGCTGGTTGGCCAGAAGCGCCTGCTCGGCCATCGTGAGGAGCTCGGGGACGAACTCCGCACCCAGGGCTTCGCTGAAGCCCTGAGCCAGGGCAGCCTTGATGGCGTCTAAGGGTGGGGCTTCGCCTAGTTCCCAGGCCAGGCAGGTCACCCGCTGCCGCACCGAGGCCAGTTCTTTGTCCTTGAGCTTCTCGGTGGGGATGCGCAGCGCCCGCAGCATGGTCTCTACGTCGAAATCCACCAGCAGCGTCCCCTGGAAGAGGAAGGCCCCATTCAGAGCCGTGCCGCCGGTCCCGGAGATCTTCCGCCCGCCCACCTCGATGTCATTTTTCGGCCGAAAGGCCGCCTGCACCCCCAACTTGGCCAGGCCCCGGATGGCCCCTTCGATTAATCGGATATAAAGATGCTCCGGCCGGCCAAGCAGGGCCGGGCGATCGTCAAGGGCGTAGATCTCCCATCCCACTTGAGACTCATCCCAAAAGAGAGCTCCGCCGCCAGTGAGGCGCCGATTGATCTCGATGCCCTGCTGGCGGCAGAACTCGGTGCGCACCTCCTGTTCCACCGCCTGGTGATAGCCCACCAGGACGCAGGGCGGTGAGAACTGCAGGAAGCGCAGGGTGTTAGGTATGAGATTTTGGCTGCGCGCCTCCAGGATGGCTTCGTCCAAGGCCATGTTCAAAGCGGCAGAACCCACCCCCGTATCCAGCAGCCGCCAGATCTTAGCCATCATGATGCCTCAAGCTCATCACTGGGGGATTATAGGGCAACCCCCATTACCAGTCAATCGCCGGACCGCCTGTCAATGGTGCTTGACCCGATGGGCCTCTTGTGGTATATTTTAGACGTAAGACAGTCTCATTGAAAAAGTGCTCAATGGCCCGTTCCCAGTCCGTCACCGCTGAGCGGCACAGGCGAGGACTGGCGCGGAGCGATTCTTTCAGTGAACGATAGATAATAGTTAGATAGTAATAATATAGAAGCTGCTGTGCCAGTGCTTTGGGCCGAGGTAGGTCCGGGAGAGTGCCGACGATGGTGCGGTGGCAATTATCGTCAGGTCTCATTGGTCAGAGTTTCTTAGGGCACGCGGATGTTATCCCCGCCGTAGTCACAATGCTTGGCTGCAGGGAGTCCTTGTAACAAGAGGGACTCCCTGCTTTTTTGTTTGGAGATGGACCAGCGTGGATAGCTGAGCTTCCCAAATAGCGGTTGGGGCGTTGTAAGGCGTGATGTTTAAACAGGAGGTAGTGGTTCAGAAACTTACATCTATAGATTGGTGGTGATTGAGGCGCCCTCGGGTTCGTGCTCGGGTAGCGTGGATTGCTTCGTCCTTGCAGGTATTGAAATCATCCTTGCTTCAATCTTCGCCCCCAGGAGGTAGCATTTGGCTACAGTCGGCATCATCGCCAACCCGGCCT
>DYIS01000011.1 GCA_020723545.1 Ktedonobacter racemifer | reverse complement strand
CTTAAGGCTGCAGCCCCAGATTTGCATCACACCCCTTAGACCAAGATCATCTACTGAGTTACATCTGCTCGGGGGCCGAGATCCCCATCATGCGCAGGCTGTTGGCCAGGACGATCCTGGCGGCCTGGACCAGCTTAAGCCGGGCCTTGGTGAGAGGCAGGTCGGCGGGATCCGAGGAGACAACGCGGCACTCTTTATAAAAGGAGTGGAAGGCCGAGGCCAATTCCATGGCATAGTGGGGCAGGTGATGAGGCTCAAAATGAGTGGCGGCGGTCTCCACGGTCTCGGGCAGAAGCAACATTTGCCGGATCAAGGCTTGCTCCGGTGGCGAGGTGAGCAGGTCGACGTCGCCGTCGTGATAGCCCAGGTCTCCGGCATAGCGCAAGATGCTGGAGATACGGGCGTGGGCGTACTGGACGTAGTACACCGGGTTCTCGTTGGACTGTTTTTTGGCTAGTTCTAGATCAAAATCCAGGTGGCTGTCGGCGCTGCGCATGATCAGGAAGAAGCGGGTGGCATCGGCCCCCACGGCGTCGATGATGTCCTCCAGGGTGATGAACTGGCCCCTGCGCTTGCCCATGGAGAGGATCTTCTCGCCGTGGACGAAGCGCACGAACTGATACAGCACGATCTGGAGCCGTTCCGGGTCCAGGCCCAGGGCCTGCATGGCGGCTTTCATCCGGGGGATGTGGCCGTGGTGGGTGGAGCCCCACACGTCGATGACCAGATCGAAGCCCCGGTCCAGGAACTTGTTACGGTGATAGGCGATGTCCGAGGCGTAATAGGTGGGCTCCTCATTGCTGCGGACCAGGACGTTGTCCTTGTCTTCCCCCAGGGTGGTGGCCACGAACCAGAGAGCGCCGTCTTTCTCCGCGGTGAAGCCCTTGGCCTTCAACATCGCGATGGTGTCCTCGACATAATGATCGGAGTAGAGGCTCTTCTCCGAGAACCACACATCGTAGTTGACGCCAAGCTTCTCCACCGTGCGGCGGATATCCCTCACCACCCAGGCCACGGCCAGGTCGGCCAGGGCGTCCTCGGCCTGGGCCTGTTCCATCTTCAGGTAGCGGTCGCCCTCTGTCTGCGCTATCTCCCGAGCAATGTCTATCACGTACTGGCCGGGGTAGCAGTCTGGGGGGAGAGGGATATCCTGACCTAGGTGCTGGCGATAACGAACGAAGACCGACCGGCCCAGGGTCTGGACCTGGGTGCCACGATCGTTAACGTAGTATTCACGACTCACCTGGTAGCCGGCGGCCGCCAGAACATGGGCCAGGGCATCGCCCAGGGCCGCGCCCCGGGCGTTGCCCAGGTGCAGGGGCCCGGTGGGGTTGGCGCTCACGAACTCCACCTGGGCCTTTTTCCCCTTGCCCAGGTCCAGATGGCCAAAGGAATCACCCTGAGCGATGATGCTCTCCACCTGCTGTGCTAGCCACTTCTCGCTCAAGGTGAGGTTGATGAAGCCCGGGGGTGCCACCTCAGCCTTGCCGATGAAGTCGGCCGGAGCCAGGTTGGCCACCACGGCCCGGGCGATGGCGAGGGGGGACATTTTGGCAGCTTTGGCCAGCTTCAGAGCGGCGGAGCAGGCATAGTCGCCGTGGGCCTCCTCTTTCGGACGTTCCACGGTGATGGCGGGAGGCTCGAAAGGCGGCAGGTCTCCTTTTTGCTGAGCCAGGTCTATCGCCCGCGCCAGGAGTTTCGCGATCTCGTCCTTGACCATTTTTCTTTGTTAGTTAAAGAAAGCCCGAGGCGCTCGGGGCCTTCGCCTTGTGACACTCCGACACCACGATGAGCAGATGGCAGATAGCGAGCCACTATCAGCTATCGGCCTCTTGTGTCGTGGGAGTCGCACCAGCGCAGCGCGATCAGCTTTCTCGTGGCCTCACTTGGGCATGGCCGCCAATTTCGAATAGGCCGGCCGGGGCGTCCAGTCCTCGCGAAGCACACCGTAGGCTTTCTTGCCCCAGCGATCGTTGGGCTCAGCGCCTGGGCCGTAGTTCAGGTTCCACACCAGCATGGGCCCGATGTATCCCTTCTCTTTGGCTATGGCAAAGGCCCGGACCAGGAAATTGGCCTGGTCCTCCTCGCTGATCTCGGCGGCGTAGGCGTAGTCGGGATACGGGTTGGCCGAGGAGGCCCAGCCGAACTCGGTGAACCAGATCTTCTTGCCGGCGTCGCCATGCTTGACCATGACATTGCGTATCCCAGTAAACCGCAGGTAGTAGGAGCTGCCGTGGGCCTTGTAGTTGTCGGACTTGTACCAGGTGGCAGGCATGGTCTTGCGCCCGATCCAGTCGTCGGGCGGGTTGTTGGTCATGTTGGCGTGGACGGCCACCGCATCCATGTAGGGCTTCATTCCGGCGGCGTAGAGCTGGTCCATATAGGTGACATCATCCACCGCCATTGGAGGCCCCACACCGGTAGGGGTGAGGCCCCCCGATAGGACCACGATACCGGGGTCCACGGCCTTGATGCGGGAATACGCCGTTGCAAGAAGGTTCACGTAGGCGCTGGCATTGGGTGCCGCTCCTCCCCATTCATCAGACAGGTTCTGCTCATTCCAGATCTCCATGGCGCCGATCTTGCCCTTGTACCGGCCGGCTATGGCGGCCACGAAGTCCCCGTAGTCGCTCGGGTTCGCCGGAGGGCCGGGCTTGGTCAAGTCAGAGCCGGCGGGCCGGGCCCAACGGGGTGCGGTCACCACGCTCAGGAGCACCCTCAAACCAGCCGCCGCTGGCTGGGAGATCAGGACGTCCAGGTTGTCCCAGTTGACGTTCCCCTTGGAACTCTCCAGCTCCTCCCACCGGGCCTGGACCTTCACCCACCGGAATCCCGCGGCTCTGGTCAGGTTGAGGGCCTTGGCCCCGTCGTTGAACATGTTGACACAGAAGCCGTAGTCCATTCCGCCGCTATAGGTCGGCGGAGGCGTGGGCCCGGTGCTAGGAGACGTGGGGGTCGGCGATGGTGTTGGAGTGGGTGCGGGCTTGCCACCCTTGCCCACAATCACCGTCAATGAGCCGCCGGCATTGGCCACCGGGGTCCCGGCCAGGTTAGACAGGAGGGCGGTGATGGGCACGTCCACGTTCTCGCCCGGCGCGGTCCAGTTGGTCCAGGGCCGGTCCATGCTGCTTTTCTGAGCGTCGAACTTGCCGCTGGGCGCCTGCCAGAGTATGGCCAACTCATGGTCAGCCGGGGCGACATCCTGCTGGAAGGCAGCCAGAACCGTGTTCACGCGCTGGTCGTTCCGGGGGTCGAAGAGCCCCTCCAAGGCCAGGCCACGAAGGTTGTACTGTTTTACCAGCTTAAGCTTTTGAGCTAAAGCCTCGGCATTTTCCAACCAGATGGTAGATACAAGGCTACCCTTCTTATAAGTAAAGCGATAGTTCCTGCCGGCCTCATTCCATCTCACCGGCGAGCCTCCGCCTTCCGGGAGCAGATTCGGCAGCACCAGGGTGACAGCCTGGCCTGGAACAACGTTTCTCCGCTGCGGGTCACCCTTGATCTCGATCTTTCCTGCGGTCTGCGCGGCTTCGGCGTAGGTCCTGGGCTCGAAAGCGCCATTGCCTGGGCGCTCCTGGCTGTAGAGCGACAGCACCGGCTGGATCTTGTAGCGGTCCACCTGGGTGATGGCGTAGGCGATGGCTTTTTGCACCTGGCCGAAGTTGTCGGGGTCAACAGGAAAGGCGATCTTGAACCCGTCCGCAAGCTTGCCCAGGGCCACCCAATCATAGGCGCCGGTCTGCCAGGTGTCCTCGGACACTTGAGTCGGGGGCTCCACCGTTACGGTGAGGGTCTTCTTTCCACGGTGCAGCTCGGCTGACAGTTCTCCAATGAACGTCGAGAATTTGGCCCGGTCAGCGGGGTTTTGGGGATCAAGTTTGCGAAAGTCGATATCCACGCCGGCGTAGTTGTTCTTGGCGACCAACGCGGCCAGGTTAGACACCAGCCTCTTGCGCAGGCCGTCGTTTTGCAGGATGTTGCTCACCAACTCGCCGTCGTAGTCGTTGCCCACCAGGTTGCGAACGGTGGGGATGACCCTGACCTTATCGCTTCCCCGCCAAGGGGTCGGGCTGCCCATGACCGTCCCGTCGGTGTTCAGCGTCAGGCCCAGAGGACTCGCCTCCTCCAGTGCCTCTTTACCCTGAGCCTCTGTGTCTTTGACGGGCAGGGAGGCGGAGAATACCGGCCTCACCTGAGATGTCTGCATGATCGCCAGAGCCTGGGGAAGCGCTGGCCAGGGCCGGGCATAGATGCGGTCGTCCTCGGCCACGATGCGGCCTGGCACGAACTCCCAGCGGCTACCGTTCCAACCGTAGACGTCGGTCTTCTCCGGCGCATCGATACCATTGGGGATGGGGATGCTTACGGTGGCCGAGGGCACGGCCCCACCCTGGACCTCGATGAAGTATACCGGGCTTTTGAGGGTCAGGTCTTGCGGGACCTTGCCGGCAGCAGAGAGCTTGGCCGGGGCGTTTTTGGGGAAATCGGCTCGGGGCAGCACGGAGACTTTGACGGCAACATCCTTGTTCAAGGCGCCTTTGGGCACCTGGACCTCGGCCTTGTCCGAGGCCACCACCGACCCACCGTTCCGGCCGACCCGGGTGAATCCGCCGCCTCCCAGGCAGCTTGGGAGCGAGATAGGCGGCAGGATCAATACCATCAGGATCAGCACGGCGATAGCGGCGATGTTGGCGATTTTCACCTCCCTGGTTCCGCCTTCGAGGAAGTTTGCCAGCAGGGCCGGCAGGGAGTTCTTTGGCTGTTGCACTGTGACGTGGGCTCCTTCTTTGACTAATAAATAACTGGTCCGGTGGGGCTAACGGGGCTTTTCCTTGAGGATAGCTTCCAGCGTCAGCTCCTTGCCGTACCGGTTGACCGCGAGCTTCACCGTATCTCCGATCTGGTGGCGCATGAGGACATTGAGCAAGGGATTTTCATCGTCGATGGCCTGGGCGTCGATTCTCGTGATCACGTCGCCAGCCTGGAGTCCAGCCCGGGCCGCAGGGGAGCCGGCCTCAACCCTGGTGACCAGGGCTCCGCTTTTGACCGCCAGGCCATAGTACGACGCCACCCGGGGGGTTACCGGCGTATGGCTGATGCCCAGATAGGGCCGGGCGACCTTGCCGGTGCGTATGATCTGCTCAGCCACGAACCGGGCGGTGTTGCTGGGGATAGAAAAGCCTAAGCCCTCGGCCACCACCTCGGAGAAACCGCTGCGGCCGGCAATGACGGTATTGATGCCGATGACCCGGCCCTGGAGGTCCACCAAGGGGCCGCCGCTGTTTCCAGGATTGATGGCGGCATCGGTCTGGATCAGGTTTTCCATGCGGGAGCCATCATCCCGGGTCAAGGAGCGCCCCAGGGCGCTGATCACGCCCATGGTCACCGTATTGCGAAATTCGCCCAGGGCGCTGCCGATGGCCACCACGAATTGGCCGGGGGTGAGCCGGTTGGAATCGCCTAGCTCGGCGGTGACCAGGTTCGCCGCATCTATCTTGATGACCGCCAGGTCGCTGACCGGGTCACGGCCGACCTCTCTTGCGTCCTTTTTTTCTCCATTGGCCAGGATCACTGTCAGCTCCTGGCTGCCCTCGATGACGTGATTGTTGGTCAGGATGTAGCCGGATTTGTCGATGATGACCCCGGAACCCCGAGCCACTGAACCCGGCACCGTGCCGAAGACCCCCTGCTGCGGCGTCATCCGGTTTACCACAGTGACCACCGCCGGGCTAACCCTTTTCACCACGGCGATTACCGCCGACTCCTCAGTGGCGACCTTCTGCGGCGGCTGGCCTGCGGTGGGCGGTGGAATTGTTGGGGCAGCAAGGGCAGCAGGGGTGGCAGTGGGGCCCGTGGTAGGAGGAGCCTGCCGCCCCAACGAGAGCACGACAGCGCCGCCCACTAACCCGCCAGCTATGCTGCCTACCAGAAGGCTGATAACAACGATTAAAGTGATCGACCAACAACTAAGGCGTTCCCGGGTCATAAAGAGTATATCCCTCCAGATTGCTAAAGGTTCAAATAAGCTAACAAAGGTCCGAGGGCAATTCAACGAAACGATGGCTCGGCCCTCGACATCTGGGCCATTCTATCATAATCAGGAGGACGTTGACAAGGGTTAGAAAAGCCTGTGCCCGCTCCGCGAGAGGTCCGGCCTGGAACCTGGCTACGGCGAGCCATTCCTGAACGGCTCGGGCCCGGCTGGTGAAACGCCTGTCGGCAAACCCCCACGACTTGCAGCAGATGGCCGATAGCGGCTGCCATCCGCTATCAGCCATCAGTCACCAGGCGAATGCCCCGAAGAGCTAATTGTCAGGTTTACCGCAACGCACACATCGCCGCCACCGATGGCAGGACGGCGGCGGCACGATGCCCCGATCGGCGCCTCCAATGATCACGGATAAAATTATGGTATAATGCGTGTTATGAACAAGCGAAAGAGGGTGGCCTTACACAAGAGGCGCGCAAAACTGAAAAAACAGAAAGACCGCAAGAAGGCCCTAAAGTAGCATCTTTTTACTAGCGAAGAAAGCCCGCGCCCTGTTGATGAGCAGGGTGGTGGGGGCATCGTTACGCCTAGAGCGGAGACACGCTAAGTGTGATCTGTGTTCGCCAGGTTTGCCCCGGCGCCAGGCTCAGATGCCAGTGTGGCAAAAGGCAGGATCCCTGGTAGACCCGCTCGAAACCCGCTTCGGAATTGGAGATCGTCTCGATGGGGAAGCGCCAGAGGCCGGCGCTTTGACTCCAAGCGGCCTCGAGCAGCAGCCCCAGGTGTTGGTTCCCCAGGCGAATCTCAGAGACACCATCCAGTCCTCCCTTGGAGTCCAGGTGTTGGTCCTCCAACTCCCGCCCCGGCACCTGGTAGAAGGCCGCCGAATTTCCTCCGCCTCCCAGGAGGTTAAAGCTCAGCTCCAACCCGAAAACCAGCCCGATCGCCTGGGACCCCGGGTTGTGAAGCTGGTACAGGACCTGGAACCGGCCGCTATCTGCCTCGATGGAGATTGCCTTCTCGATGCTCAGCGGCTGTCGCTCGCTATCCACCCATAGGTGGCCCTCTCGACGCAGGGTAAGCCGGAGTTCGTCACCCACCTGTTGAATGGCGTGAACATAAGGTTGGTTGATGAAATCGCCCAGTTCCTGGTATTTGCTGGCGTAGAACTCCTCCAGGGTGGCGGTGGAGGGCAAGAAATGGTCCAGCAGACTCAGGCGCCGGTGCCAGTCATAGTGCAGGTACCGATCCAACCCCTTCTCTTTGGCCTGAACGATCTCGTGGATGGTCTTGACCCTGGTATCTTTGGTGTCAGACGACTCCCGCCGCTTTGCCTCCCACTCGATGAGTGTCTGGTGATAGGCTTCGGGGCGTCGGGCCAGGGTGCTGGTCAGGTTGAAGGGCCGCGGGCGGAAGTCCCACTCGAAGAGGCCGCCGCCCTCGGCAGGGTCAAAGTACAGGTTCATGGTATTGGTTTCCAGGAGGATTTCGTCCAGGCTGTCCCGGTCGAAGTCCGTTACCTGCCACGAGGCCCACGGCCTGTCGCCCTTGGCCACCCGGTCGGCCAGGGCCTCACTGGCGATGAGGTGCTGATAGGTGGCCGCCCGGATGTCCGTCATGTAGATGCCGCCGAAGACACCGTGCCAGTAGGGGCAGTTACACTGGCCCTGCCAGAGCTCGTCCAAGGCTCTTTCGGCCAATCTGGCGGTCTCACTGCTCGCGCTTTTCTCCCTTGCCTGGTGGGCCTTGGCGCTCACCAGGAGCATCTTCTTGTGCATGTTGTTGATCTCGGGGTATTTCACCAGGTAATGGCGCCAGAAGCCGCCACGCATGAAGCGTGTAATCTCGGTCTTTTTCTCCTCCTCCAGCCGATGGAAAAGCCGGGCGAACTCGTAGGACTCCTGAGCCGGCAACGCCCACTCCAGCATCTCGGCATAGGAGGCAGTGGGAAGGTAGATGCGCCCGATGGCCGGGAAGCGCTCGGCGTAGTCGCCCAGGGGGATCAGGTGCAGCCAGTCGGAGTTCTTCTCCACCCTGGCGAAGAATTCCGCCATCCAGCCCTCCTGCCAGCAGTGGGCGTAGGTGCCGGGCCAACTGCCGAACTTCTCGCCGTCGTCGCCCATGACCGCCACTCTGGAGCCGCTTTCGTCCGCCTCGCCCTGCAGGTAGGAGATCACCTCCTCCACTGTGCCCCAGGGGATCAGATAGCGCAGGCGCTTGGAGGTGCCGAAGATCTTGAGGGTCGGCCCCTCTTCCTCTGTGACGTAGTAGCCGAACAGGTCCTCGTCCTTCAGGCCCACCATCTTGAAGTGCGTGTCGTCCACTACGGTCCAATGAATCCCAGCCTGGGCCACGAAGCGAGGCAGGTGGGGCTCCCACACCCGTTCGGCCAGCCACATTCCCTTGACCCGGTAGCCGAATTCCTGGGCCACGGCGCGGCTCATCATCTGAAGCTGCCCCATCTTGTCGGCATCGGGGATGGAAGGTAAGATGGGTTCGTAGTAGCCGCCGCCCATCATCTCCACCTGGCCACGCTTTACCAGGCTAGCTACCCGGGGTATAAAGTCCGGCCGGTTCGCCCGGAGCCAGTCCAGGAGCGGACCGGTGTAATGAAGCGATAGGCGGAGGCCCGGGTGTTTTTCCAGGAGCTCTAACATGGGAAGGTAGGCGTCGTGGTAGGCCTGTTCGAAGACCCAGGGAAAGTTCCCCACGGGCTGGTGATTGTGGATAGCCAGGGCCAGGTAGATCTGCTTGGACATCGAATTGCGTCCTTTACCAGTAAAGAATGCCATGGCGGCCTGCGCCATTATATCACATCAGTTGACGGCAATGCTTGTTGGCTTGGACCGAGAGGTCATCGGGGTTTGGTCCCCGTCACGATCTCCTGGGGATCAGGTCATTGGTTGACCAATAGCTGGAAGTTGGGCCGGGGGTTGTACCCCCGGCCCAATAGGGATGAGAATAACCAGATTATTCTCTGGTTATCCTCGTCCCGGTGTCGCCCTTGAGGGCGCGCTCGATGTTCTCGGGGTTGGTGATGAGGGCCTCCTTGCCGCCACGCTCCAGGTACCAGATAATGGCCTGGATCTTGGGGCCCATAGAGCCCTTGGCGAAGTGCCCCTCTGCCAGGTACTCCTTAGTCTGGGCCAGGGTGAGATGGTCCAGCCATACCTGGTTTGGCTTGCCGAAGTTCAGGGCCACCTTCTCCACGGCAGTGGAGATGAGGAACAGATCGGCATCTATGGCGTTGGCCAGAAGTGAACTCGCATAATCCTTGTCGATGACCGCCTCGGCGCCCTCTAGCATTCCGTGCTCGTCCTCCACCACCGGGATGCCGCCGCCGCCCACCGCCACCACCGTGAACCCGGCGTCGATGAGCTCCTTGATGGCGTCGCGCTCCACGATGCGCTGGGGGATGGGCGAGGCCACCACCCGGCGCCAACCCCGGCCAGCATCCTCCACGACGTCCCATCGGTCCTTCTCCCGGTGCTCCAGGGCCAGCTCCTTGGGCATGAACGAGCCGATAGGCTTGGAGGGGTTCTTGAACGAGGGGTCGTCCTTGTCCACCAACACCTGGGTTACCACAGTGGCGGACTGTTTTTGGATGCCACGTTTCTTAAACTCGTTGTACAGCGCCTTTTGGAGCATGTAACCGATGGCACCCTGGGTATCGGCGCCACAGGAGTCCAAGGGCACGGTATGAAGCTCGTGGGCCGAGAGCTCCGAACGGCGCAGGATGAAGCCCACCTGGGGGCCGTTGCCGTGGGTTACCACCACGTCCCACCCCTGCTCGATCATCCCGGCGATGTGGGCGCAGGTCTCCACCGCCGCCTGGTACTGGTCGGGGACGGACTGGTGCTTGGGGTCCTTGATCAGAGAGTTACCGCCGACGGCGACGACAGCGACTCGGGCTGGTTGGGTCACGTGTTGCTCCTTTCTCGAGTAGGGATTGGTAGAGTGGTGATCTGCCGATCTACAAGTTACCCATTGTCAACGCCATGATCGCCTTCTGCACGTGGAGCCGGTTCTCGGCTACGTCGTAGATGCAGGAGCGGGGGCCCGAGGCGACCTCGTCGGTGACCTCGTGGCCGCGGTCTATGGGCATGGGGTGGGTGAAGATGGCATTATCGGTCAGCTTCATCTTCTCTGTGTCGCAAATCCATTCCGGGTACTTGAGAGCCCGGTCTATCTCTGCCTGTTTCAGGAACTCTCCGTCCCTGTAGGCCTGGGGGCTCATCCAGTGGCGCGAGTAGACCACGTGGGCGCCCCGGTAGCCGGCCTTCACGTCGTGGGTGATGGCGAAGTTTGCCTGGTTGGCCTTGCAGTTCTCCCGGGCCCACTCTATCACCTGGGGGTCCAGGTCGTACCCCTCGGGTGAGGCCACAGTGACGTCCATCCCGAAGCGTGAGCCGATGAGCATGGCCTCCTGCACCGAGCACCAGGACCGGGCCAGGGCTCCGTGGCCCCAGGAGATCAAGAGCTTTTTACCCTCGAGCACGCTCACGTCCAACCCCTTGCCTGGCCCCTTGCCGAACCACTCGGCCCAACCCATGACGTCGGCCAGCCCCTGGCAGGGGTGATACTTATCGTGGGCCATGGAGATCACCGGAAAGTCGCCCCACCGGGCATATTCCCGGAGCAGCTCGTCGCCCTCGCCGTAGTATCCCACCCTGTCCTCCAGGATGCGGATGCCCAGGCCGGCGGCGTAGCGGGCCATGACCCTGGCCGCGTCCTCCACCGTCTCACCGGCGGAGGTGGCCGTCTTGAGCCTCATGGCCTTGGGCTCAAGGAACTGGGCGTGGCCACCCAGCTCGGTGGCGGCACACTCGAAGCTCTGGCGCGTGCGCACCGAAGGATTGTAGAAGAACATGAAGAAGGTCTTGTTGGCCAAGAGGCTGGTGAACTTAGGCGAGAACCGCTCCCGTTTCATCCGGGCGGCCAGGTCCAGCACTGCCCGGAGTTCCTCCAGGCTCCATTCCTGGGTGGTGATAAGGTCTCTGCCGAAAAGGTCCATTTGCTTCTCCTTGCTACCTCATTATCAACGACATCACAGCCTTCTGGACGTGGAGCCGGTTCTCGGCCTGGTCGAAGACCACAGATTGAGGTCCGTCGATGACGTCATTGGTGACCTCGAAGCCCCGGTCACAGGGCAGGCAGTGCATGTAGATAGCATCGCGGTCGGCCAGCTTCATCCGGTCGGCGTTGCAGATCCAGTCCTTGTTGGCGGCGAAGATGGCCTCGCTCTTCTTGTCATCCCGGGTGCCAATGGGAGGGGCGAAGGTGGGCACGGCGGTCCAGGACTTAGGATAAACCACGTGGGCGCCCTTCAAGGCCTGGTCGAAGTCGTATTCTACCTTAAAAGAGCCGCCGTATTTGGCTGAGTAGGCTTGGCACTGGGCCAGCACCTCGTCGTCTAGCTCCATGCCCTTGGGATGGGCCAGGGTGACCTCCATGCCCATCATCGTCGCATACAGGATGGCACTCTGGGGCACCGCCCGGGGCTTCTCGATGCTGGGGGAGTAGGCCCAGGACATGACGAACTTCACGCCCTTGAAGCTGCCGAACTTCTCCTTGACGGTCAGGATGTCCGCCAGGCCCTGGCAGGGATGGTACTTGTCGCACTCCATGTTGATGACCGGGATGTCGGCCCAGCGGGCAAACTCTCGCATCATGGCGTGTGCCCCGCCGTAGGTCCAGCCCACCGGGTCGCCGTAACAGCGGATGGCGATGGCATCGCCCATGCGGGAGAGGGTTCGGGCCACATCGGAGACCCGCTCGGTGGCGTAGGCCTTCTCCTGCCCCTCCAGGGCCGGGGTGTAGATCTTGCTGGGGTCGAGATAGTGGGCGTGTCCGCCCAGTTGGGTCATGCCGGCCTCGAAGCTGTTGCGGGTGCGCAGGGACTGGTTGTAGAAGATCATAAATAGGGTTTTGCCGGGCAGGATGTGGTTATGGGCTTCGCCGATGGCCCGGCGTCGCTTGAGGTCCTGGGCCACGTCCAGGATGGTGTCGATCTCCTCGCGGGTGTAGTCCACCTCGCTCAGGAAGTCACGTCCAAGAAAGGTGTTGGTCTTCATTGTTTGCTACTCCTCTTGAGATTTGTTGTGACCCTTCGGCTTTGTTTACTAATAAAGAAAGCTGGTCGTTCGCTCATGGCTGCTGCCGCTCTTCGTTACCTGGATTGCCTCTATCACCTCCTTGCCGATGTGTCCCTCGGGCAGTGCCCGCGGAGTGAGAACTGGACTGGCCTCCGACGCTAAGCCGGAAGCTGCTTTTTGACCCCGGCCATCAATAGCCCCAGCTCTTCCACACTCGCCTCGCTGGTTGGCATGACGCCCACCACCTGCCCCTCGTACATCACTGCCACCCGGTCGCTCAAGGCCAGGACTTCGTCCAGGTCTTCTGAGATCAGCAATATGGCGGTGCCCTTGCTGCGCTGCTCCACCAGCCGCTTCTGGATGTACTCCGTGGCGCCGACGTCCAGCCCCCGGGTGGGCTGAGCGGCCACCAGAAGCCTGGGGGAGCGAGAGAGCTCGCGGGCCAGGATCAACTTCTGGACGTTCCCTCCAGATAAGTGCCTGACCGGCGTGTCCTGGCTGGGAGTCTTCACGTCGAAGTCGGCTATCAGCTTCTCAGCGTAGCGCCCGATGGCCTGGTAGTCTAGGAACCAGCCTCTGGCCAGGGGCGCCTGGCCGTGGGTCTCCAGGATGGCGTTCTCGGCCACGGAGAAATCGACTATGGTCCCCACTCGCATCCGTTCCTCGGGGACGTAGCTCATCCCCTGGGCGATGATCTCCGCGGGCGAGCGGTTGGTGACGTCCTTTTGGCCCACCACGACTTTGCCTTGGGTGGCCGGGCGGAGGCCGGCGATGACCTCGGCCAGTTCCCGTTGGCCGTTCCCGGCCACTCCGGCAAGGCCCAGGATCTCGCCCTGGCTGACGGTGAGCGAAACCCCTTTCAGGGCAGGCAGCCCCTTGTCGCCCTGGGCCCACACCCCTTGCAGTTCCAGGGCCACCTCTCCCTTGTTCACGGGGTCCTTGTACCTCTGGAAGGAGATCTCACGGCCCACCATCATCTGGGCAAGGCGCTGGCGGTCGGTCGCACTGGTCAACATGGTGCCAACGACCTGGCCGTCGCGGAGGACGGTGACGCGGTCGGATAGCGCTGTGACCTCGTGGAGCTTGTGTGATATGAAAATAATGGCTTGGCCCTGTCGGGCCATCTGTCTCAGGATGGTGAAAAACTCCTGGACCTCCTGGGGCGTTAGGACCGCCGTGGGCTCGTCCAGGATCAAGAGCTCCGCTCTCCGGTAGAGAGCCTTGATGATCTCCACCCGCTGTTGCTCACCCACCGATAGCTGCCACACCCTGGCTCGTGGGTCCACGCGAAGCCCATAGCAGCGGCCAAGCTCGGCGATGCGCTCCTGGGCCTCGCCCAGGTTCAGCCAGGGTTCCCGGGTGGATTTGAGCCCAAGGATCACGTTCTCGGCCACGGTGAGCGGCGGCACCAGCATGAAGTGCTGGTGTACCATGCTGATGCCCAGGGCGGTGGCCTCCCGGGGCGAGCGGATGGTCACCGCCTTGCCATTTATGGCTATCTTTCCCTCATCTGGCTGGTAGAGGCCGTATAGGATCCTCATCAGCGTGGTCTTGCCGGCCCCGTTCTCGCCCAGGAGGGCGTGGATCTCACCGGATCGCACCTGAAAGTCCACGTGGTCGTTGGCCAGCACCCCAGGGAAGCGCTTGGTGATGCCCTTCATCTCCAGGAATTGGACCGTCTGGTCCCTGCCTGTGGCACAAGGGATTGCGGCCGTTGGCGCTATTGGGTTCCGGGGAGGTTCGTCATGCGGCGTCATGCGTTAGTATCAATTCCCTGTCAATTCGCTGCGGCACAGACAGCCGGTGATCGGCCAGTCTGGGCCCCCATTGTTCTCCCAGCAGTTGTACTGATGGGCCTTGGGCGGCAGCACAACTGCCGCCCAAGGGTCGAGCCTTCCACAGTTGTCCCTATGGGAGCTTTATCTCCAGCTTCCCGGAGATGATGTCCTGCTTGGCCTTCTCTACCTTGTCCTTCAAGTCCTTGGGGATATTGCCCTCCAGCTTGGGGTTGTACACCAGTTGCAGCTTGCCGCCGGAGAAGTCCAGCACCAGCCGCTCACCGCCCAGGATGCCGGACTTGTTCAGGGTGATCATGCGCCGGACCACCTCGTCCCATTGATAGATCTGGGAGGCCAGCACGGTGTCCGGGGCCAGCTTGCTCTGGTCCATGTCGCTGCAGAGCATGTAGACCCCCTTGCGCTCAGCGGCGGCCTTGGTTATGGATACGCTTTGTTGCGCCGTGCCAGTAAGGACGTCAGCCCCGGCATCCATGTGTGTGGCCGCCATCTCCTTGGCCTTGACGAACTCGGCGAAGCTGCCGGTGTAGGTCTCCAACACGATGACCTTGGGGTTGATGGCAGCCACTCCCTGTTTGAAGCCCTCGTTGTACTTGATGGCATCGCCGCCCTTCACCGGTCCCACGATGCCCACCTTGCCGCTCTTGGTCATCCCAGCGGCCAACATCCCCAGCATATACCCTCCTTGCTGGGCCTGGGGGTCGTAGGCGAAGATGTTAGGGCCGGTCTGAAAACCGGTACCGTAGGCAAAGCTGGTCTTAGGGAATTCCCTGGCGATGTCGCGGACCACGGTCTGATATTGGGAGCCGTGGGCGATGACCAGGTCATAGCCTTTCCCGGCGTAGTCGCGGATGGCGGCGCCGGCGTCTACGATCTTGTACAGGTTCTCTGAAACGGTGAACTCCATGGCCGGGCCCATCTCTTCCTTGACCTTCTTCACGCCCTGGTACATGGACTGGCTCCAGGCCAGGTCATCCATGGTGCTGGGCAGGATGAGGGCCACCTTGAACACCTTGGCCGGCTTGGTGGGGGCAGGCGTAGCGGTGACCACCACCGGCACCTCCTTTGTAACTACCACCGGGGCGGCGGTGGGCACTGGCGTGGGGCCGCAGGCGGCCAGGGCGCTCAAGGGTACCAGCAGTGCCAAGGCAAAGCCGAGCATCTTGCGGTTCATCTCGTCGTGTTACCTCCTTTGGCTAATTCCAGAATACACGTGCGGGCTTTAAGACAAATCGCCGGGCAAATCTCCTCCGTGGCATCACCTCCTCTCCCGATGACAGGGATAGCGCCGGAGTCTTACGTCCCCCCACGCACGTAGGGCTTGGACAAAGCAGCCGGCCCGCCCGACCGGCCCACGGCCAGGGCCAATACCAGCACGGTCAGGATGTAGGGCTGCATCACCAGCACCTCGTAGGGGACGCCGAAACCTATCACCTGCATCCACATCTGCAAGGCATCCACGATGCTGAAAAGGAAGGAGCCGGCCAGGATGCCGTAGGGGCTCCAGCGCCCGAAGTAGACCAGGGCAATGGCGATGAAGCCGCGGCCGGCGGTGATATTGTCCACGAACATATTCATCTGCCCTACGGTCAAAAAAGCCCCGGCCAGCCCGGCCAGTATGCCGCCCAGGATAACGCAGACGTACTGTATCAGGTAGACCTGGATGCCCATGGTGTCCGCCGCCTCGGGGTTCTCTCCTACCGCCCGGAGGCTGAGGCCGAAGGTGGTCTTGAACAGCACCACATAGGACAGCGGCACCAGGAGTAAGGCAATGTACACCACCACGTTGTGTTGAAACAATACCGGGCCCAGGACGGGGATGGCGCTCAAGATTGGGATGTTCACCGGCTGGAAGCCGGCCACGCCGCTGATGGCCCCGAAGGTCAGGCGGAAGAACAGGCTGGAGAGGCCCCACCCCAAGAGATATATTCCGATGCCGCTTATGCCCTGGTTGGCACGCAGGTTTACGCTGATGAAGGCCATTCCCAGGCCCATGAGCCCCCCAATGGCCATCCCGGCCACAAGTCCCAGCCAGGGGCTCTCGGAGGTGAAAGACGCCCAAAAAGCGAAGTAGGCGCCCATGAGCATGATGCCCTCCACGCCCAGATTCAACACGCCGGCGCGCTCGGCGAACATCTCCCCCAGGGCAGCGAACAGCATGGGGGCGGTAAGGCGGATGCTGGTTGCCAGGACCCCGATGATGAAACCCTGGGCGAGGAGTTGTTCCACCATACTACGCCCTCCTCCGCTGCCAGATCTCGGTGGAGACCACGAAGACAACCACCAGCCCCTGGATGGAGTTCACCAGGCCAGCCGGTATCCCCACCGTGCGCTGCATCATGTCGGCGCCTACCAGAAGGGCCCCGAACAGGAAGGAAGCGGGGATAATCCCCAAGGGATGGAGCTTACCAAAGAGGGCTACCACGATGGCGGTGAAACCATAGCCGGCAGAGATGCCGTCCAGCAGGCGGTGATGCACTCCCGTCACCTCGATCATGCCGGCCAGGCCGGCCAGGCCGCTGCTGATGCAGGTGGCGATGATCAGGTTCCTGGCCACGCTGATGCCGCCGTAGCGGGCGGCTTGGGGATTGGTGCCCACGACGCGGATCTGGTATCCCAGGGTGGTACGCCACAGGAAGACGTAGACAAGAAAGGCTGCCAGGAGTGCCAAGAGAAGGCCGGCGTGAAGCCTGGTCTGCGGGAGCCTCAGGAGCCAACTGCCCTCTGGGATGAGGGCCGATTGTGGATAACCCGTCCCGTAGGCCACCTCCTCTGCGTCGATCATGGGCCCCCGGATCAAGAAGCCCAGGAGGAGCGCGGCGATCTGGTTCATCATGATGGTAATGAGGATCTCGTTGGCGCCGATCTTTGCCTTCAACACCCCGGGGACGGCCCCCCAGAGGGCCCCGCCCAGGAAGCCGGCGGCCAGGGCCAGGAGCAGCAGAAGCGGCCCTGGCAGCCCTTTGAAGGCCAGCACCACCCACGTCGTGGCGATGGTGCCCACGATCAACTGTCCCTCGGCGCCGATGTTCAGGATGCCCCCGCGGAAGGCCACAGCGATGCCCAGGCCCACCAACAATAGCGGCGTGGCCTTCACCAGGGTCTCGGTGATGCCGTAGCGGCTGCTGAAGGCCCCCAGAAGGAGGGGCCGGTAGGCCACCAGGGGATCTGCCCCGGCCAGGACCAAGAGGCCGGCGCCCACTACGAAGGCGGCGAACACGGCCAGCAAGGACACCAACATATCGTTCAGGAGCGGTCGCTCCTTCAGCCAAGAGGTGACCATGGCTTGCTCCGGGGAAACGTTTTGTCCCAGGGCTTTACCACCATGCTAGCCCTGGATGCGCCGGACCACGTGAAACTGGAAGAAACTGGGAACGAAGTAGTTGCGGGAATAGTCCACCACCTGGCCGGCGACGGAGTAGGTGAATTCCTCCAGGAGAAGCAGCACATCCGATGGCCGCCGGTTGAGCCGGGCGGCGATATCTGTCCCCGCCCGGGTGGGTACGATATTGGTCCAGTCGTGCGTCAGGCGCGGCGAGCCGCGCTCCAAGAGGAAGTCTATCACCGAGCCTCGAAAGCCGGCCACCACCTCGTCCCTGGTGGCCACGCTGGCGGGCAGCACGTCGTACATGTAGGCCACAGGCTGGCCATTGGCGCTCTTGGTGCGCTCCACCACGGTCACCGGCGACGCCTCGGGTATGCCCAGCTTGGCGGCCAGCGCCGTAGAGGCGAGTTGGGATTGGATGGCCAGGCCCACCGTGGCGCACTCCAGCCCCATCTTCCGGGCCAGAGAGTCCAGGCTTTCCAGGGTCTCCAGGCCACTTTGGATGACGGGCTTGGGCCGGCCGATGAACGTGCCGATGCCACGGCGCCGCACGATGAGGCCGGATTCCTCGAAGGCCCTCAACGCTTCGCGAAGGGTGGGACGGGAAATGCCCAGTTGCTCAGCCAGGATGGGCTCGGGAGGAAGCTTGTCGCCGGGGCGGTATTCTTCTCGCATTAGATGGCCGAGAGACTCTTCAGCCTGGATATACAGGGGTCGAGGATCAGTCTTGATCTTCAAACGGCCACTCCGGCGCACCGTGACTTTGTATGATGTCTGACATATGATAGAGCAAGTCGGTGGCATTTGTCAAGAGGCATAACCTGAGATCCGGACATAGCTTGCTGATGTGGTAGAATGTGGCAATAAAGTATGGGTGGTGAAGGGGGAGTGAGCTGGGAGCCCGAGAACCTTGACTTTTGGCGTCTTGAAAGATATGATAGGCACAATCGTCCAGGGCGAGGAGGGGTGGCGCATGGAAGTCACCATCGCTGAGGAGAGGATACTGGTCCTGCAGGACCAACTGGCGCTGGAGGATGCTCAGAGAAAGGCCTCCGAGCGCAAGGCTGAAGCCTTTGGAGCCGTCTCCCGGTTACTGCTGCGGCCTAAGCCCGAGGAGATCGAGATCGCCTACTCGGAAAAGCGTTTCCAGCCCTTCTGGCGCGCATCGTGCAAGACGCGTTTTGCCTACGACCGAAGCCGGGAATTCCAGGTGGATGTCACTGGCAGAGAGGTCCAGTCGGTGACCATCGGTGAAGGCAAATACCCGGTATTGAAGGAGAAAAGAAGCTATATCAGCCTGCGGGGCGTCGAACACTGCCTGGAGGAGGATAGGCGAGAACTCTTCCTGGATGCCGTCACCGGGAAGGAGGGGAACTGGGCAAAATACGTCTCCTTTCCCTCGTTACCTCTGACCAGCATGGAAGACCTGGCCACCGGCGGTGCCATCGTGGTCTCGCCGGAGGTCCGGGCATCTATTGTGGTACGCCAGCTTCTAAGCAAGCTGATCAGGCCGGTGGCTGGCACCGATATCAAAGAGGAGAGCGTGGAGATCGATGACCTGGCTCTGTTCTTCCGTCCCATCTACGGCTTCGAGGTGCATTGGGTGAACAAGGACAAAAAAGGCACCATTGAGATCGACGGTCTCACCGGCGAGGTGGCGGTGGAAAATGGCGCGCTACGCCGAACGCTGAGCAGGCTGACTAACGTGGATTTCCTCTTCGATGTGGGCGCCGACGCCGTGGGACTGGTGGTGCCAGGTGGCAGCATAGCCGTCAAGGTGGTCCGGGCAGTAATCAGAAAACACCAATAGGAGCACTGCATGCTGAGAGGCCGCGTTTTCTCAGGCGCACGGCCCACTGGCAAACAACACCTGGGCAATTACCTGGGGGCTATCCAGAATTACGTGGCACTGCAGGCCGACTACCAGTGCATCTACTGCGTGGTGGACCTGCATGCCTTGACCACCCTGGCGGACACGGGACAGCTCCGGGAAAACACTAAGGAAATGGTTTTGGATTGGCTGGCCGCCGGCATTGACCCGGAGAAAAGCATCGTCTTCGTACAGTCGCACGTTCCCCAGGTTGCGGAGTTGCACGTGCTCCTGTCCATGGTGACGCCCATGGGCTGGCTCACCCGCTTGCCCACCTTCAAGGAGAAGGTTCGCCAGCAGCCGGATAACGTGAACTATGGCCTCCTGGGCTACCCGGTGCTCCAAACCGCGGACATTGCCCTGTATAAGGCTGACACCGTCCCGGTGGGCGAGGATCAGCTCCCCCATTTGGAGTTCGCCCGAGAGATCGTCAGGCGTTTCAACTACTATTTCGAGCCGGTGCTGGTGGAGCGCCAGGCGAAGCTCACCCAGGTGCCGCGAGTGATGGGCATCGACGGCGTTAACAAAATGAGCAAGAGCCTGAATAACCACATCGAGATATCCGCCTCGCCCGAGGAGATCAAACGCCTGGTGATGAAAATGGTCACTGACCCTCAGCGCCGTTACCGCACGGACCCTGGCCGCCCTGAGGTGTGTAACGTTTACTCGCTGCACAAGATCTACACTGCTGATCGGCTGGAAGAGATCGGTCAGCGCTGCCGGGCGGCCCAGATCGGCTGCGTGGAGGACAAGCACATCTTCGCCAAGCGGCTCATCGACGCTCTTGCCCCTTTCCGGGAGCGCCGGGCTGCCTTCGCCGCCAGGCCTGGGTATGTAGAAGAGGTGCTCGAGGATAGCGCCCGCCGGGCCCGGGCCATCGCCCAGGAGACCCTGGGCCAGGTGAAGGAGGCCATGAAGCTGGTCTAGCTTCCGGCCTGTGCCTCGGCGCGCCAAACAACACTGCCCCAAAAATGTTTTTGCGCCCGCTGAGGAGTTGTGCTATAATGCCCGCCAAGATTTCACCTGGAATATTTCCTTATGGAGGTCAAGAATGAATCGGCTGTCCGTGGGCGACGGTTTCAAGTTCGGCTGCGGCTTCCTGCTCTCCGGGCTCGTATTCTACGTTGTCCTGATCGTCCTGGCTTTACTGGTGATGATCGTGCTGAGCGTGGTGGGTGCTGCCAGCATCCCTTGGCTCCAGCAACTGCCCAAGAGTCTCATGTTCCTGGCCTGAGCCCGCACCGGTCCGCCGGCAATTCGCCGCAACAAAAATCGCCTCGACGTCCTGTTGCACCGCACTTATTAAACGCTGTGCGAACCTATTTTGAAACATTGGTAGAGCCTGTTGCTCAAACTCTGTCCATGCATGCCGCATGCTCGCGGATTCTCCCCAAGCTCGTTCGGCTGGAAGATTCTTCCATCGAAATTGCTACCGGGACCTGTCAGGCCGCTGCCTGAACCCCAACTTCTCCGGAAATGTGCGCGTGGCACCGCGCTTTCTCTACCGTGCTCATCACCTGTCGCCACAGCTTTAACAAGTTGTGCGTGGCGCAGAGCAGCTTCCACCCACTGTCACACGCCTCCTGCCCTCGTTGCATAAACCGGTCGCAGCCACGACCATCTTTGATCTGCCCGAACACCGATTCCACCGTTTGGCCGCGCTTCGCATACAGGGTGCGTCCACGCTGGGTCAACAGCTTCCGCTCCATCCGCTCACGAGGTGACAAACCCTCCGGGATCGGCTCGTGAGGCGCAGGCTGCTCACGCAGCGCCTTCCGCTGTTTCCAGTCCGTCGTCGCAATGAATAGGTCCGGGCCCTCGGCATCCGCCTGGGCAACGTTCGCCCCGCTCCAATACCCCGCATCCGCAAGGGCCCCCTCTCAATTTTCAACCAACAGCCGATGGGATTCTACAACCTGGAGACCCTGAAGGAGGATGCCAGGAGACACGAGGTCGTAGTGCTCAATCCGGACATCAACACCAGCAGGGAGAAATGCACCATCGAGAAGGACTGCTTGAGGCTGGGCCTTCTTAACGTAGACATGGTAGGCGAGGTGGGCGCCGGGCAAGCAGTAGAAGAACGAGAAGAAAGAGGGCTATACCAATCTATTGCCGACGTAGTGCAAAGGACTGGCCTGCTCCGGGATGCCCTAGAGAACCTGGCTGACGCCGGCGCCTTTGATACGTTCTGTCCGGACCGCCGGGCGGCAAAGTGGGAGATCGGTCTTCGCTACTGCCCTCCCAACCAGCAGCTCAGTTTACCCCTGTCAGTCAGCCAGGATATTCCGCCCCTGCCGGAGCTTACCCCCTGGGAGAAGATCGTTGGTGAATACCGCACCCTGGTTCTCTATCCGAATGGCCACCTGATCGCTCGCCTCAGGCAACATCTGGGCGAAGATATTATACCTACTTGCTGGTTCAGGGGCTCGTGTCCCGGCGGGACGGCACCATGAACGTGGTGGCA
>DYIS01000010.1:12051-23066 GCA_020723545.1 Ktedonobacter racemifer | reverse complement strand
AGCTCCCTGCTACCTGCTACTGAGCTTGTCCGCCACCGCGCGATCGCAAAGACCGCAGCCAACCTGCCCTACGTTCTGCTCTCGTCGGTCTGAGGTGAAACTTCGCAAGTACAAGATTTGTTCAGGCCAGTGAAGCCAGCTTGGCGCCCCACTCCTTTTTACCTTGCTCGTAAAGGTCATTGCCATGGACGTCGTTGATCACCGTTACCGGAAAATCCTCTACCTCCAGGCGCAGGACTGCCTCGGCGCCCAGGTCCTCGTAGGCAATTGGCTCGCTCCTCACGATGCGCTTCCGGAGCAACGCCGCGGCGCCGCCGATGGCCGCCATGTACACCGCCTTGTATTTCTGGATGGCCTCCTTCACCACCTGCGAGCGATTGCCCTTGCCGATCATCCCCTTGACCCCGATGGAGAGGAGCCTGGGTGTGTAGGGGTCCATGCGCCCCGAGGTGGTGGGGCCGGCGGAGCCGATGACCTGGCCCGGCTTGGCCGGAGAGGGGCCCATATAATAGATGACGGCGCCTTCAGGATCAAAGGGGAGCTTCTCGCCCCGGTCCAGGGCCTCCACCATGCGCTTGTGGGCGGCGTCGCGGGCCACGTAGATGGTGCCGCTGATCTCGGCGGTATCTCCGGCCTTCAAGGAGAGCACGGTCTTCTCGTCCAGAGGGGCCTTGATTTTCATGTTCCTACCTCAAGAGCAGTTGATGTGATGAGCCTACAGCTCCGCCGCTGCTTGGCGGGCGGCATTGCATTGGATGCAAACCGCCACTGGCATGCTGGCGATGTGGGCGGGGAAGGTCTCCACGTTCACCGCCAACGCCGTGACCTTGCCACCGAAGCCCTGGGGGCCGATGCCCAGTTTGTTGATCTTCTCCAGAAGCTCTGTCTCCAGGGCGGCCACCTCCGGGTCAGGATTGCGCTGGCCGATAGGCCGCAGCACCGCCTCCTTGGCGATCTCCATGGTCTTGTCAGCGGTGCCGCCTATTCCCACGCCGACGATGATAGGCGGGCAGGGGTTTGACCCGGCCTTGTCCACGGTTTGAATCACGAACTCCTTGACCCCTTCCACGCCCTTGGCCGGGGTCAGCATACCCAGGGCGCTCATGTTTTCGCTGCCAGCGCCCTTGGGCAGGACGGTGATCTTTAGCTTATCGCCGGGGACGATCCTGGTGTGGATGATCGGTGGGGTATTGTCCTTCGTGTTGACGCGGGCGGAGAAGGGCTGCCTTACGGCTGATTTGCGCAGGTACCCTTTGATGTAGCCCTGGCGCACGCCCTCTTCTACGGCGGCGTAGAGGTCGCCCCCCACTACGTGCACCTCCTGCCCCAGATCCAGGTAAACCACGGCCAGGCCGGTGTCCTGGCACATGGGACAGTCCTCTTCCCGGGCGATCCTCTGGTTCTCCAGAAGCTGGCGCAACGCGTCCTTGCCCGCCGGCGAGGGCTCCTCTTTGTAGGCCTTTTCCAGCGCGGCGACCACGTCGGCGGGGAGGTAGTAGTTGGCTTTCTTACAGAGGTTGGCCACCGTCTCGGTGATCAGAGAGGTTTGTAACTCTTTCATCTCAGCACCTTTGCCATAAGATAAAATGGTGGACAGGCACTCCGGCCAGGCAGCCATGAAGCTGGCCCCCAGCACGCTGAGTCACGGGGCAGGGGGAGCAGGGGCGATGTAACCCTCTTTCATCATGGACTGGGTCAGCTCCCGCGACCGCTTGATGATGGCGGAGGCCTTCTTCATTAGCTCCTCCGGCGTGGCGGAGATGCGGGCGATACCCTGCTCCTGGGCTTTCATCGCCACTGCCACTGCCTCCCGGGGGTAGACCTCCCATTCATCCATGGTCGGCGCGATGTAGTCGTCCTTCAGGCCGTGGTCCTCGGCGGTCTTGGCCAGCTCGTTGGCGGCGGCGATGCACATCTCATCAGTGATGGTCCTGGCCCGCACGTCCAGCGTGCCCCGGAATATCCCCGGGAAGCCCAGGGAGTTGTTGACCTGGTTGGGGAAATCGGAGCGGCCCGTGGCCACGATGCGGGCGCCTGCCTCTTTGGCCTCCCAGGGCCAGATCTCCGGGATGGGGTTGGCGCAGACGAAGAGGATCGCTTCGTTGTTCATGCCGGCAACCCAATCCTTCAGGATGGTGTCCGGGCCGGGCCTGGACAGGGCCACACAGACGTCGCTCCCCTTCATGGCCTCGGGGATGCCTCCCCGGCGCCCCTCGGCATTCGTGGTCTGGCACAGGCGCCACTTGTCGGCGAACTCCACCTGCTGCTCCCTGATGTCCTTCCGGTCGGGGTGTAGGATGCCCTTGGAATCCACCACATACATTTTCTCCGGCCTCATGCCAGCGGCCAGGAAGAGGCGTATGGAGGCGATGTTGGCCGCCCCCGAACCGATGATGGCCACCTTGATGTCATCGATGGGCTTGCCCACGATCTTCAGGGCATTGATCAGGCCTCCGAGAATGACGCAGGCCGTGCCCTGCTGGTCATCGTGCCACACCGGTATATCCATCATGCCGCTGCGTAGCGTGTCTAGGATCTTGAAGCACTTTGGTTGGGAGATGTCTTCCAGGTTGATGCCGCCGAAGGAGGGTTGCAGGAGGCGAACAGCGTGGATGATCTCGTCGGGATCTTTGGTATCCAGACAGATGGGGACCGCGTCAACCCCGCCCAGGTATTTGAATAAAAGGGCCTTCCCCTCCATCACCGGCATGCCCGCCTCGGGTCCGATGTCACCCAGGCCCAGGACCCTGGTCCCGTCGGACACCACTGCCACGGTATTCCATTTGTTGGTGTATTCGTAGACCAGCTCTTTGTCCTGCTTGATCGCTTTGCAGGGCTCGGCCACGCCTGGGGTATACCAGATAGCGAAGTCGTCGAAGGTTCGGATGGCGCACTTGGATACGGTCTCGACCTTGCCGCGATAGAAGGGGTGGAGCCTCATGGCCTCTTGAGCCGGCTTCTTGGCCTTGGCCAGCAGTTCCTCTTTGGTCAGCATGCGAAACCTCCTTGGTTTGCTGTAACCAGCCGATTCCAGACGAACGAAATTTCTTTACCAGTAAAGAAAACGAACGTTCCCAGTCCGATCAGGCGCCTCGCCTCGATTCCAACTCTTGCTCCAAGGGGGCGTCTCCCGGATGGAAAGGCAGGTGACCAGGTAGAGCATAGGATGCTTTGGAGAGGAGGGTATCGCTCGGCTGTTTCGTTGCCTTACCTGGCCAACAACGCTGGTGCCAGATGGGACCAACTTCACAATCCTTTGTAGAGGTGCAGCCGGAAAGTCCGTATCCTCTCGAATTAGAGGCGAAATCGAGCGTGATTCTGACCAGCTACCGAGGGTAAATGGACTTTTCGGCCGTGGGTCTAGTGAATTGTATCACTAGAGATTATGGTGTGTCAATAAGATTTCGTGAACCAGCGTTGGGGAAACGGTTTCTTTACTAGTGAAGGAAGGCTTCCCCCGGCCTTTGTGTATTAGTCCTAGGGTGAGACTTTGACCCAGGCGCCCGTGCTTAAGAAAGCGGTCCCTTATCTGGCGCTTGCGCTTCGCGGCCAAGGTGGGCCAAGAGTTCGCGGTCTTCCACGGTAAGTTTCGCGCGAGATAGAAGGTCAGGACGACGCAGGAGCGTTCGGCGCAGGGCCTCCTGGCGACGCCAACGGGCGATTGCACCGTGGTGGCCGGAGAGCAATATCTCGGGGACGGCGTGGCCTCTGAACTCGGGGGGCCTGGTGTACTGCGGGTATTCCAGAAGCCCGGCGGCGTGAGATTCCTCCGCCGTGGACGAGGCATCCAGAACGCCTGGTATCAACCGGGTCACCGCGTCCACCACGACCATGGCGGCGACTTCTCCGCCAGTGAGCACATAGTCGCCGATAGATAGCTCGTCGGTGGCCAGGTATTGGCGCACCCGCTCGTCTATCCCCTCGTAGTGCCCGCAGATCAGGGCCAGGCGCTGGTGCTGTGCCAATTCCTCGGCAACCTTCTGGTTGAACAGTCGGCCCTGAGGAGAAAGCAATATGATCGGAACTTTCCCTTCTTTACTAGTGAAGACTGTCGTCTCTGGTCTCTCCAGAACCGCCTCCACCGCCGCAAAGATTGGCTCTGGCTTCATCACCATGCCAGCACCGCCGCCATATGGGTAATCGTCGGTGAGGTGGTGCTTGTCGGTGGCATAGTCACGGATGTTGTGTACGGCTATGGAGACAAGCCCGCTTTCCACAGCGCGCTTGACAATGCTCACGCTGAAAACGCCCTCGAACGTCTGAGGGAACAGGGTGAAAATATCGAAGCGCATAGGTCTCAAGTCCCCCGAGGTATTATAGCATGCCCGTTCGCCCCGCGCCAGGGGTGAGAACCAGTGTCGGTCTTGGTTCACGATCCTGTCGTCAATTCACAGAGTTACTCATGCGCCGGGGAGCGCCTCGAGACATGAGAACGATGTTATTTCCAAGGGAGACCGTTGTTTGATCCTCCCGCAGGTTCGGAACCTGCGGGAGGATGGGCTACACTCGTGAAAACAAATTAGGCAAGATTTCACCGCGGAGTTGTCCATGTGCCGCGGAACGCCCCGACGCATGAAAACGATGTTCTTTTCAAGAGAGTGAAAGGCGGAGCGTGAGAGGTAGTTGCTCGTCATCCGGCAGGGTATCCTCACCTCCTAGACCATGCGAGATTACCTATATGCCGCGTCGCAAACTTCACCACCGCAGGACCAAGATTCCAGTAGCTCCTCAGCCACGTTTCTTTACTAGTAGAAAAGGCCTGGCCTCAAGCCTCTTGAACTTGCGGAATCACGCAGAATCCGCTATAATTCCCCTGAATCCTAGCAGCTCGGCCAGGCATTTCGCCTGAACCGGATGCCGGGTAGGTTCTCTGTAAGGGATCTAAGCACCTAAATGATTGAGGAACAGCCGGTGTAGCTCAGTGGCAGAGCAAGTGTTTCGTAAACACTAGGCCGTGGGTTCGAGTCCCTCCACCGGCTCCATTTTTACCTTAAAACTTTGTTTGGCATCTTGACAAACAAAGTATCATTGTGGTAAAATGATAATATAAATACACGCTGGAGACCCTCTTGAAGGCACAAAGCACCACTGCCGACCCAGCGTTAATGCGGGAACTGAACAAATCCATCCTGCTAAACCTCATCCGCCGCCAGGGCAGTGTCTCCCGGGCCGACCTGGCCAAAGAGACCCGCCTGAGCCGCTCTACTGTCTCCAGCATCATCGACGCCTTGTTGGCCGAGGGCCTAGTGCAGGAATCGGGGGCCGGCGAATCCAAGGGTGGCCGCCGCCCGATCCTGGTCAATTTCAACTACCGGGCGGGCAGCGTCATCGGCGTGGACCTGGGAGCCACCCATATCCTGGTGGTGGTGACCGACCTGGGAGCAAACGTTCGGGCTCAGGCAGTGAGGGAGGAATTCTCCATCTCCAATGGCCCCGAGGCCGCCCTGGAGGAAGTGTCAAGGCTGGTCAGCCAGGCGTTGAGGGCAGCGGGGGTCTCCCTCGACCGGGTGATGGGGCTGGGCATAGGGGTTCCCGGCCCTTTGAACTATTCGGCGGGCATGGTGATCGCCCCTCCCATCATGCCCGGTTGGGACGGCATACCCTTGCGGGCCCGCCTGGGAAGCCAGTACAAGATCCCGGTCTACCTGGACAACGACGCCAACCTGGGCGCCCTGGCCGAGAAGTGGCACGGCGCCGGCCGGGGCCGCGACAACCTGGCCTACATCAAGGTGGGCACGGGCATCGGCTGTGGCCTGTTTTTTGACGGGGAGATATACCGCGGGGAGACGGGCTCAGCGGGCGAGATCGGGCACATCATGCTCGACGAGGCCGGCCCGCCATGCAAATGCGGCAGCTATGGCTGCCTGGAGAGCATGGCCGGCGGCCCCGCCATCGCCCAGCGCGCCGAGCAGGCCATTCGCGCCGGCCAAAGGACCGCCTTGCAGCGACTGGCCCGGGACCATGGCCTCACGGCGAAGGACGTTGCCGACGCCGCGGCCGCCGGGGACGAGTTGAGCCAGCAGCTTTACCGGGAGGCCGGCCGCCTCATTGGGGTCGCCATCGCCGACCTGATCAACCTCTTGAACCCGGGTATGGTGGTCATAGGAGGAGGCGTGGCCGTGGCCGGAGAACTGCTCCTGGGGCCCATCCGCCAGACGGTGCAGAGCCGGGCCCTGCGGGCCTCCGTCAACTCAACCCAGATCGTTCAGGCTCAACTGGGCCGGGAGGTCACCGCCATCGGGGCGGCGACGCTGGTTTTGCAGGAGGCCTTCCGTAGCCCAGACCTGACCATCCAAATGCAGCTTTAAGGAGGTGATGCCTGGCCCGGAATGGTTTGGACCTCCGCCCCGGGCAACCGTTGCCGGCCATCCGCGAACGGCCCGGGAAGGAGTTTCTTCCGCGAGAGCCCTGGTCTCGGCTGGGGAATGCTGGCCGAGCGGAGCTCACCACATTTTAGCTAAGGAGAGAGTGGAATGAAGAAGCCCATTTTCACCGTTCTCGCCCTCATGGCGGTGTTGAGCCTGATGCTCAGCGCTTGTGGGCCCACCCCTACCCCGGTGCCTCCCACCAAGCCGCCAATAGCAACGACAGCTCCACCGCCCACCGCCACCGCCGCACCCAAGCCCGTGAAGCTGACCATGTGGAACAAGGAAGCCGGCGAGCCGCTGGACTGGAGCATCGCCCAGACCAAGGCCTTCACCGCCAAGTACCCTAACATCACCTTCGAGGTGGTGAACAAGGGCGTGGAGGACCTGCGCAATGACTACCAGACCGCAGCGTTGGCCGGCACGGGCCCGGACTTCCTGTGGACGGTGAACGACCACATCGGGGTCTTTGCAGCGGCGAAGATAATCCAGCCCGCCGAGGATGTCTTCGGCAAAGACTACTTCAAGAAGTTCGTCCAGCCGGGCAACGATGCCGCGGTGTACGAGGGCAAGATCTGGGGCGTGCCCATCTCCGTGGGCAACCACCTGATGTTGCTCTACAACAAGAAACTGGTCAAAGAGCCGCCCAAGGACACCGACGAGCTGATCAAGATGGGCAAGGAGCTCACCAAGCCCGACGGCAGCCAATACGGCCTGGTGTATAACCTTAACGAGCCCTTCTGGCTGGCTCCCTGGATGGGCGGCTTCGGCGGCTGGCCCCTGGATGAGTCGAAGAAGCCGGTCGTGGCCACCCTGAATACCCCCGCCGTGGCGGATGCCTTGGAGTTCCTCCATGACCTCAAGTACGTTCACAAGATCGTGCCCAAGGAGGCCGACTACAACGCGGCGGACTCCATGTTCAAGGAAGGTAAAGCCGCCATGCTAATCAATGGCGACTGGTCCTTGAGCGGCTACCAAACGATCACGGTGGCCAAGGTGGTTGACCTGGGCGTGGCCCGCATCCCCAAGGTCAAGAAGACCGACAAGTGGCCCTCCCCTATGACCAGTGGCGTCTACTTCCTGATCAACAAGGATACCAAGGGCGACAAGCTCGACGCGGTCAAGAAGTTCATCGACTTCATGGTCACCAAGGACGTCCAGGTCGACTTCGTGAAGAAGGTGAAGGGCCGCCTGCCCTCCTTGGCGGAGGCCGCTGCTGACCCGGCCATCACCGCAGACCCGATCCTGAAAGGCTCCTTCGACCAGATGGCGGTGGGACGCCCCATGCCTGTGGTGCCGGAGATGCGCTGCGCCTGGGATGCCATGAGGCCCAACCAGGAAGCAGTGATGGGCGACAAGGCCAAGCCGGCCGACGCCGCAGCCAAGATGCAGATCGCGGCCGAGGACTGCATAAAGAAGCTGAAGTAAGTCCCCGCACAAAGGCGAGGGGCATGTGCCCCTCGCCTTTGTTAACCCAGTAGGAGGCCGTGATGCGTTCAGTTCTTGCCAGTGACATTGCCGAGAAACTCTGGTCCTGGCTCAGGGCGCTCTTCGCCTTGGCGCTCCTGGCGTTGGTGGTGAAGTTCCTTGCCACCTATCTGCCCAAACAGCAATCTCTAACCCCCACCGTGGTGCTCGGCTCCATGAAGACCGTAGGCGGCTTCGTGGCCCTCATCGCCGCCTTCGTCGTCGCCCTGGAATTCGTCCTCTACGTGATCCTGATGAAGCTCCTGAAATGGAAGCACGCTCTGGCCTATATGCTGGTGGCCCCGGGCATGGTGGGGATAGCCCTCCTGTTCCTCTATCCTTTCAGCTATAACATCGCCATCGCTTTCTCTAATCGCAGCCTCGAGAGGTTCTTGCCGGGCGCGTACAGTTATGGCCTGGCGTTTGGCGTCGAGAATTTCAGGTCGGTCTTCACCGACAAGATCCTGCATGACACCGGCTTCTGGGAGGTATTCGCTCGCACCTGGCTATGGACTGCCATCAACGTCTTTTTCCACGTCCTGGGGGGATTGGGGTTGGCCCTGCTACTCAATCGCACCCTCCCTCTTCGCGGGCTCTACCGGACGATCCTGGTCTTCCCCTGGGCCATCCCCCAGGTGATCGTAGCCCTGGCCTTGCACAACGAATTTCATTATCAGTATGGCTTCGTCAATAACCTGCTGGTGAGCTTCGGACTTCCCCGCGTCCAATGGCTTTCTGAACCCGTGCCCGCTTTCGTGGCGGCGACCATCTCCAACATCTGGCTGGGCATTCCGTTCATGATGGTGATCATCCTGGGCGGCCTGCAGAGCATCTCCCACGAATTCTACGAGGCCGCGGCGATAGACGGCGCCTCGGGCTGGCAGCAGTTCAAAAGCATCACCTGGCCGCTCTTGCAGCCGGTCCTCACCCCCGCCACCGTCATGGGAACCATCTGGACCTTTAACGCCTTTAACGTGATCTATTTGATCACCGTGGGCGGCCCCAGCGAGAAAACGGACATCCTGGTCACCGCCCTGTTTAAGGCGGCATTTGAATTCTACCGCTATGGCCAGGCGGCCGCCTTTGCGCTGGTCATCTTCGTTATCCTGTTTGCCGTCTCGGCGACCTGGATCCAGTTGAGCGGCGGCCTGAAAGGGGTGACGGACTGATGAAAGGCCTTATTCGATGGTTTTTCTTCCGAAGCCGAGGTGATAGTCCTTTTAAGCTACTCTTGATACATCTCGCCCTGATCATGGCCTGCCTCATTGCCATCTACCCGGTGGCCCGAGTCGTCAGCATATCCCTGCGCCCCGGCGATCGCCTCCTCTCCACTGACCTGGCTCTGATCCCGAGAGATGCCACCTGGTCCAACTACACCCGGCTCCTGGCCAGCAAGGATTTCTTCCTCTGGGTGTGGAATAGCCTGACGGTCACCATCTCCGTGTCGGTCATCGGTGTGATCCTGGCTGCCACCTCCGCTTACGCCTTCTCCCGGTGGAAGTTCCCGGGCCGAGCACCGGCGCTGGTGCTCCTGCTGAGCACCCAGATGGTCCCGGCGATCATGATGCTTATACCCCTGTATTTGATGTTTGTGGGGATCACTAGGCAGTTCGGCATACCTCTGGTGGGGAGCTATCTGGGGTTGATCGTAGCCCAGTCTGCCGTAGGGGTCCCTTTCAGCATCTGGATCCTAAAGGGGTACTACGATACCATTCCCGTGGACCTGGAAGAGGCGGCCAAGATCGATGGGGCTGGCCCCTTGGGCGCCTTCTACCGGATCATCCTACCTCTTTCCACGCCCGCCCTGGCCATCGTTTTCCTGTTTAACTTCATGGCATCCTGGGTGGACTACATCCTGCCGCGGGTCATCCTGCCCAAGCCAGAGCTCTTCACCTGGCCCCTAGGCCTGCAGCGCCTCCAGGGACAGTTCCAGACGGAATGGGGCATGTTCGCCGCCGCCTCGGTCCTGGTGGCCATCCCCTCTATGGCCCTTTTCCTGTACTCTTCTAAGTGGCTCATCTCCGGCCTGACCCTGGGCAGCGTCAAGGGCTAGTTGGAAAATGGCTTCTTTACTGGTAAAGAACGGGGATTAGGGTTCGAAGCGCAGTCGAACCTTGGTCCCCGTTGTTGTTGTGGC
The DNA here is from genome assembly GCA_020723545.1 of Ktedonobacter racemifer. Lineage (GTDB taxonomy): Bacteria > Chloroflexota > DTOL01 > DTOL01 > JACQYG01 > JACQYG01. The sequence goes on along the minus strand of DYIS01000010.1, from coordinate 13,097 downwards.
CATTCTTTACTAGAATCTTTGATTGGACAAAGTCTTTTTGCCGTCGTATAATTCCCAAAGCGTCTGTTCCGACGAGGGGTATTCTTTAACTAGTAAAGAAAAGCGAAGTCTTCCCTCCATAAATACTGAACCACTGGTTAGAACAAACTGCAGGGAGTAACATCGTGAAGAGGATGTACTATCTTCTTATTATCTTGCTGACCACCATTATAACGCTGCTCCCCGCCTGCGACATCGCGCCGGCGAGGACCGGCACACCCGCTGTCACTCCGACAACAGCGGCCACGGTGGCACCGGCGGAGGAGCCCCTGTACCTGGCCATCATCTGGCACCAACACCAGCCGCTGTACTACAAGGACCCCAAGACCGGGATCTACGCCAAGCCCTGGGTACGCATGCACGCTGTTAAGGACTACCTGGACATGGCCACGCTAGTGGAGAAATACCCCAAGCTCCACGTGACCTTCAACCTGACCCTCACCCTGATCAAGCAACTGGACGACCTGAAAGCCGGGGCCAAGGACATGTACCAGGTGCTGGCCGAGAAGCCTGCCGACCGGCTCACCGACGACGACAAGCGCTACATCCTGCGCCGCTTCTTCGATACCAATCCCAAGATCATCAAGCGCTTTCCAGGCTATCAGGAGCTGGCCGACCGGCGCCAGGGGGCCGACGATGCCCAGATCGAGGCCGCCCTCAAGAGCTACTCCACACAGGACTTCCTGGACCTGCAGGTATGGTTCAACCTGGCCTGGATGGACCCCGATTATCAGGCTCAGGAGCCCATCAAGGGCCTCATCGCCAAGAACAAGAACTTCGCAGAAACCGACAAACTGATCATCTTCAAGGAACACGCCAGGATCATGAAAGATGTCATCTCCGAGCATGCCAAGCTACAGAAGGCCGGCCAGATCGAGGTGACCATGACCCCCTACGCCCACCCCATCCTGCCGCTCCTGTACAACACCGACCTGGCCAAGATCGCCATGGGCGATGCCCCGCGGCCTAAGCCCCGATTCAGCTACCCTCAAGACGCCATCGCCCAG
>DYIS01000010.1:0-12041 GCA_020723545.1 Ktedonobacter racemifer | reverse complement strand
TAAAGAAGGGCGTGGAGGAGTACCAAAAGCACTTCGGCCAGGCCCCCCGGGGGATGTGGCCCGCCGAGGGCGCAGTAGCCCAAGAGATCGTGAAAATGGTCTCCGACAACGGCCTGCAGTGGATGGCCTCCGATGAAGAAGTGCAGGCGAAATCGTTGGGGATGGACGGCTTCACCAGGGATGGCAAGGACGTGGTGCGAGAGGCCGATAAGATGTACCAGCCCTACCTGGTGCAATACCAGGCCGAGCGGCCGGTAGCCATCATCTTTCGCGACCACCTGATCTCTGACAAGGTGGGCTTCACCTATTCGGGCGTGAACGGCACCAGGGCTGCCGAGGACTTCCTGAGCCGGATATTGGCCATAAAGGAACAGTTGAAGAAGGAGGGTGCCAGGGGACCTCACCTGGTGACCGTGCTCCTGGACGGCGAGAACGCCTGGGAGTACTACGACAACGATGGCAAGGAGTTCTTGAACGCCCTATACACAAAGCTCACCGAGACGAAACAGATCCAGACGGTCACTCCCTCGGAATACCTGGCCAAGCACCCCGCCACCAGGAAGATCGAAAACCTGTGGGCCGGCTCCTGGATCAGCCACGACTTCTCCACCTGGATCAGCGAGGACGAGGAGAACCGGGGCTGGGATTACCTGCGCCGCACCAGGGAGAATTTGGATAAGTACATCCTGGGGCAGAAGCAGGCCGATCAGGCCACCATCGATAAAGCCCTGGAAATGATGTATGCCGCCGAGGGCTCAGACTGGTTCTGGTGGTATGGCGCCGATCAGGACTCCGGCGATGACGCCTCCTTCGACCAGATGTACCGTAGCACCCTGGCCAACGTCTACTCTATCCTGGGCGAAACCCCGCCCGATTTCGTCTACGTGCCGATCATCGCCCGGGTAGCACCGCCGCCCACCCGGGCGATAGAGAGCATGTTCACCCCCAACATTGATGGCTACGCGCAACCCCTGGAGTGGGACAAGGCAGGGCTTTACCCAGGAAAGCCAGGGGATCTGGTTGCAGCCAGCTATTTCGGCTTCGACGCCAAGAGCATCTACCTGCGTTTAGATGCTGCCAAACCCTGGACCGAGATCGACCCTAACCTGTTCGTAGGGGTCTATTTCTCCTCGCCTCGAGCGAAAGAGGCCAACAGCTTCTCGCGGTATGGCCAGAAGACCAAGGCCTCTTTAGGCTTCGGGGCCACCCACGAGGTGGCGGTGCAGTTCAAGGCCGGAACGCCCGCGGCCACAGTCAGCCTGGCCAAAGGTGACAATGAATGGGAGAGGTTAGATGCCCAGGTTAGAGTTGGCGCCAAAGATAAAGTCCTGGAGCTAGCTGTGCCCTGGGCGGCCCTGGGCGAGCCAGAAACCGGCAATAATGTCTATCTCCTGGCTACCATTGCCAAAGGCGAGTCGGAGCTAGCCAGCGCGCCCTCTGCCGGTGCCGCCAAGGTGGTGGTCCCTGACCTGGGAACCATCCAGGCTATCGTCCAGGTTAAAGATCCCAAGGGCGATGATCATGGCCCAGGAAGCTATACCTATCCCACCGATGGCGTGTTTAAGCCCAGCGTTTTCGACGTCGCTGAATTCATCGCCGGACAAGAGGAGAAGAACCTGGTCTTCCGGTTCAAGCTTCATGGGCCGATTGATAACGTGTGGGGGAGCCCCAACGGCCTTTCGGTTCAAGCCCTCGATGTTTACATTGACAAAGATCACCAAGTTGGCTCGGGCTCCACACTGCTCCTGCCCGGCCGCAATGCCCGGGTGGCTCCCGAGGACCCCTGGGACTTCGCCATCTGGGCCGAGGGCTGGACGCCGGGCGTGTATAAACCCGGGCCCGACGGAAAGCCAGTCAAACTGGATACCGCGCTCAAGATCTCCGTGGACAGCGTGGCCCGAACCGTGACCATGCGGGTGCCAAAGGAGGCTTTTGGCCATGGCGATCCCAAGGCCTGGGGCTACCTGGGCGTGCTTCTGGGCCAGGAGGGCTTCCCCCAGAGCGGCGTGTGGAGGGTCCGTGACGTGGAGCCCACCGCTGCCCAGTGGCGCTTCGGCGGCGGCCCCTCGGATACAAACCATACCCGCATCATTGATCTGGCCTGGCCGGCGGACAAGAAGCCGACGCAGGAAGAGATGTTGGGCAAATACACGCCCATCCAAGAGGGCGATCCGGACAAGATCGACCCTAAGAGCTACTGCTTATTGCCGATGCTGAGGGCGCCGTAGCACAGAGAGGTGGATAGCATTGATGTTAGCACTGGAGTCCAACCAACGGCTGAGCAAGGGAGCGGAGGAGCGCGGGAGCGGGGGAGCGCGGCACCCCAGCACAGTATGGCCGAGCGTTCTACGCTGCCTCCCAAGATCTCCACCCCTGACTGGGTGAAGGAGGCGATTTTCTATCAAATCTTCCCTGAGCGCTTCTGTAATGGAGATCCGTCTAATGACCCGGCCAACGTGCAGCCCTGGGGCACACCGCCCACGCCCTACAATTTCATGGGCGGCGATCTGAGAGGCGTGATTCAACGGTTTGACTACCTGCTGGATCTGGGCATCAACGCCATCTACCTCAACCCCATATTCCAGTCCAGCTCCAACCACAAGTACAACACCTACGACTACTATCAGATCGACCCGCGCTTCGGCGACTTGGCCACCTTCAAGGAGCTGCTGAATCTGGCCCATAGCCACGGCGTGCGGGTGATCCTGGACGGGGTCTTCAACCACTGCGGTCGTGGCTTCTTCCCGTTCTACGATCTCTTGGAGAACGGCCAGCATTCGCCATACAAGGATTGGTTCTATGTCAAGGGCTTGCCGCTCCACGCCTACCAGGGAAAGGTAAACTATGGCGTGTGGTGGAACGTGCGCTCGCTCCCCAAGTTCAACGTGGCCAATCCCGCCACCCGCCGCTATCTTCTGGACGTGGCGTGCTACTGGATCCAGCAGGGCGCCGATGGCTGGCGGCTGGACGTGCCCAACGAGATCGCCGACCACGATTTCTGGCGCGAATTCCGCCAAGCGGTCAAGGCTGCAAACCCCCAGGCCTACATCGTGGGGGAGATCTGGTATACTCTGGATGCCACCCCCTGGCTACAAGGGGACCAGTTCGACGGGGTGATGAACTACGTCTTGCAGCAGGCATTGGTAAACTTCATAGCCAAAGAGAAGATAAAGGTCCAGGCCTTCGACCGAAGGATACGCCAGCTCTTGGCCCAGCACGATCCTGAGATCAACCTGGCACAGCTCAATCTCCTTGGCAGCCACGACACCAGCCGCTTCCTCGCCGAGTCCGGGGGCGAGACGGGGAAGCTGAAACTGGCATACCTCTTTCTCATGACCTACCCGGGTGCGCCGTGCATCTACTACGGCGACGAGGTGGGCCTGACCGGCGGGCCGGACCCGGAATGCCGCCACTGCATGCCCTGGGACGAAAGCCAGTGGAATACGCCATTGCGCGACTTCGTCAAGGGGCTTATCGCCATCCGCAAGGCTAACCCCGCCCTGCGCATTGGGTCCTTCAAGCCGGTGCTGGCCGATGCCGCCAGGAACATCTACGCCTACCAGCGCCAGGACGAAAGCCAGACCGTCCTGGTCGTCATCAACAACAACCCCGCCGCCCAGAGGGCCGAGGTGCCCTTGAGCGGGGGCAGCCTGCGGGGGGTCAAGGCCTTCGCCGACCTGTTGTCGGGCCAGGAGCACGCACCGGTGGGGGGAACGCTGCGCCTGACTGTGCCCGGACGGGCCGGAGCCGTCCTGGCGGCCCGATACTGAGTAGCAGATAGCAAGTAGCAAGTAGCAGGTAGCAAGGCCCCCTGCAACGTGCTACTGGCGAAAGAGAGTTGCCTGTGACGTCGCAACGAGGCGTGCGCCTGGCCCTGGCCGGGCTGGGCTTAGCCCTTGCAGCCCTGGCCTTGGGGGTATGGCTCAGCCGTACCCCCGCACCTCCGCCAGCTGCGCCCACTCTATTTACTAGTAAAGAATCGCCCACGCGCCAGGGCGGGCCGGCGCCGGGGACGCCCACCCTGGGCGACACCTGGACCACCGGGGCCAAGATGGGGATCGGCACCGCCTATACCTACGACTTCTCGCCTCCCGACAACCCCTCGAAGGTGTGGTTCACCGTCGGGGGCGGCAACCTCACCGAGGTAATGTACCCGACGGTGGACATGGCCAACCTAAAGGAGATGAAGTATCTCGTCACCGATAGGGCGTCGTTCCTGTGGGACGAGACCAGGGATGCCGACCACCAGGTAACGTTGTTGGACAAAAGGGCCCTGGCCTACCAGGTGACGTCCACCGATAAGCAGGGTCGGTTTCAGATCACTAAACGCTTTGCGGCCAACGCCCGGGCGAACGCGGTGGCCGTACAAACCACGTTCCAGCAGTTGATCCCCGGGCGATATCAGCTTTTCCTGTATCTGGTGCCCCATGTGATGAACTCGGGCAGCCAGGACCGGGGCAGGTTCATCGACCTGGACGGGAGGAAAGCCGCCCTGGCCTGGGACCGTGACGTATATATGGTGACCGCCACCACGGCGCCGTGGCTGGCCCACTCGGTGGGCCATCTGAGGGACAACGACGGCTACAGCGACCTGAAGAGCGATTTCCGGCTGGACTGGCAATTCGACGAGGCCCAGGGGCGGATCGCTTTTGTCATGGAGATCGCCCCCAAGAATCCCTGGACGACGGCCATCGGCTTCGGCGACTCGGAAATGGCGGCCAGGGAAGCCGTTGCCCAAAGCCTGGACCGGGGGTTCGAGGAGATATGGCGTGAATATGTGGCCGGCTGGCACAGGTACACCGATTCCCTGGACAACCTGGGCGGCAAGGCCACCGACCTGTACTACCAGAGTGCCATGGTCATCAAGGCCCACGAGGACAAGACCTACCGGGGTGCCATCGTCGCCTCCCTGGCGCTCCCCTGGGGTTACTCGGTATTGGACGAGGAGGAGAATCGGGGCTATCGCTACGTTTGGGCCCGGGACCTGTACCACGCCGCCATGGGGCTCCTGGCCGTAGGGGACCGGAGCACCGTGGACCAGATCCTGGAATACCTGGACGGCGTACAACAGTTGCCTACGGGTGCCTTCCCCCAGAACACGTACGTGGATGGGAAACCATACTGGAGTTCCCTCCAGATGGATGAGGTGGCGGACCCTATCATCCTGGCCTGGTGGGCCAAGGCCAGGGGACGCTACCTGAGCCTGGTGAAACCCGCGGCCGACTTCCTTTGGGCCAACGGCCCGGCCACCAAACAGGAGCGCTGGGAGGAGAACGGCGGCTATTCGCCGGCCACCATTGCCGCCGAGATAGCGGGCCTGGTCTGTGCCGCAGACCTGGCCAGGGAGGCAGGCGATGCCTCCTCCGCCCAGAAATACCTGGCCAAGGCCGACGAGTGGCAGAGAGCGGTGGAACGATGGACGTTCACCAACAAGGGGCTCATCAGCGATGGCCGTTACTATCTCCGGGTGGCCCCCACCGGCGAGCCCGACCTTGCCCTGCAGCTCCCTCTCTCCAATGCCGGCGGCGTCCACGACCAGAAGAGCATCGTGGACCCCAGCTTCCTGGAGCTGGTCCGGCTGGGAGTCAGGTCGCCCCTGGATCCTTACGTCACTACTTCCATCCCCGCCACAGACCTGATGACCATGGTGAGGACGCCTTTGGGTCCTGGCTGGCATCGCTACAACTTCGACGGCTACGGTGAAGCGAAGCCAGGCGCAGGAGTCCCGGGCAAGGGCCATCTATGGACGCTTCTTACCGGTGAAAGAGGGATGTACGAGCTGGCCGCCGGCCGGGAGGCCCGGCCCTACCTGGAAGCCCTGGAGAGGTTTGCCAACACGGGGGGCATGATCCCCGAACAGGTGTGGGAGGACACCGGTCAGGGCACCGCCTCAGCCACGCCACTGGTCTGGAGCCATGCCGAATATCTCGTGCTGTTGAGATCGGTGGTGACGGGGGTGCCCTTCGACCGTCCGGAAGCGGTCTACCAGCGCTACAACAAGTAGGAGGGAACTCACGCATGAAATATCTCTGCGTCCATGGCCACTTCTACCAGCCGCCCAGGGAGAACCCCTTCACCGGGACCATTCCCAGAGAAGTGGGCGCAGAGCCCTATCAGAACTGGAATCAACGCATCAACGCCGAGTGTTACCGTCCTAACGCCTCCTTGGGCAACTTCGACGTGATCAGCTTCAACCTGGGGCCGACCCTGGCCGCCTGGCTGGAAAAGAACGACCCCGCAACCTACCGGCGGATACTGGCGGCCGATAGGGTCAACGTGGCCAACAACGGGGTCGGCAACGCCATGGCCCAGGTCTACAACCACACCATCCTGCCCCTGGCCACCCGAAACGACAAGGAGATACAGGTGGCCTGGGGCATCGCCGACTTCCAGCACCGCTTCGGCCGCCTGCCGGAGGGCATGTGGCTGGCGGAAACCGCCGTGGACCTGGAGACCCTGGACGTCCTGGCCCAGTTTGGCATTGCCTTCACCGTCCTGGCCCCGTGGCAGGCCGAGAGTCCCCATCTGGACCCGACTGAGCCCTATCTGGTCAGGCTCCCCAACGGACGGGCCATAACGGTCTTCTTCTTCGACGCCCAGTTGGCGAAACACATCTGCTGGACGCCGTACATGACCGAGGATGCCCAGGTTTTCGCCAGGATGTGCCTGCCCATGCGCGCCGATTGGTTCAAGGAGAAGACTGCCCAGGACCAGTTGCTGCTCATCGCCTCGGACGGGGAGTTCTACGGCCACCATAACCGCAACCGCACCCGCTTCCTGAAGGAGTTCCTGGCCGAGGCCGCCCCCGCCCAGGGGTTCGAGATCACCTACCTGGCCAAGTATCTGCGCCATAAACCCGCGGTAATAGAGACTCGCATCGCCGAGAACACCGCCTGGAGCTGCTACCATGGGCTGAGCCGTTGGAAGGAGAGCTGTGGCTGCATCCCGGCTGACGGCACCTGGAAGACTGCCCTCCGCCAGGCCCTGGACGGCCTGGCCGCCCGTCTGGACGATCTTTATCTGCAAAACGCCTGGGTAGCGCTGGATGATCCGTGGCAGGCGGTGCGAGACTACATCAAGGTCAAGCTGGGCGACGAGGGTGGACCGGAACTTGTGGCCCGCCACGCTGCCAAGACCCTGACCGCTGAGGAGACCAGCAAGATCCTTAGTCTCCTGGAGGCCGTGTATTACCGCCAATGGATGTACACCAGTTGCGGTTTCTTCTTCGATGATCTTAGCCGCATCGAGCCCACTAACAACCTGGCCTACGCCGCCCGGGCCATTATCCTGGCCCAACAAGCTACTGGGGCCTCATTGGAGGCGCCTTTCCTGGCCGATTTGCGCCGGGCCACCAGCGCACGCGCCGGCCACACCGGCGAGGATATCTATTGGGCCATTCTACGCGCTGCCTCGGTAGCTTAGCCGCCCACTGGCGCCGCTGGGACAGGATGCCAGGAAGTGGGTAACGCGCTCCACGCCGGGGCGAACCCCGCGGCTCAAGAACGTAGGGCAGGTTGGCTTGGGGCGTAGGGCAAGTTGGCAACTTGCCCCACCGGGTTATCTTCATCCTTGTGTTGTGCGTATCATGCATGAGGGTCTCAGCGGGGTAACGATGGCAGGGAGCAGGCAACAAGTAGCAACGAGCAAGTAACAGGGAGCAGGTAACAGGGAGTCAGTGTAATCAGTGTAATGAGTGGTAGCAGGTACTGGGAGGATATCATGCAGGGACATCAGCCTCTGGAGGGCGTGCGAGTGGTGGACCTATCTCGGGTGCTGGCCGGGCCCTATTGCACCATGATGCTGGGCGACCTGGGGGCGGAGGTGATCAAGGTCGAGTCGCCGGAGGGGGACGAGGCCCGCCAGTGGGGGCCGCCCTTCGCTGGAGGCGAGAGCGCCTACTACCTGTGCGTCAACCGCAACAAGAAGGGCATCACCATAAACCTGAAAACTGAGGCGGGCCAAGGGCTGCTACGGGAGCTGGTCCAGCGCAGCGACATCCTGGTGGAGAACTTCCGGGTGGGGACCATGGAGCGCTGGGGGCTGGGCTACGAGGCCCTGAAGGAGTTGAACCCGGCGCTCGTCTACTGTGCCATCACCGGCTTCGGACCCACCGGGCCCTACAAGGACCAGGCCGGGTACGACTTCATCGTCCAGGCCATGGGCGGGATCATGAGCATCACCGGGGAGCCGGAGGGTCCGCCCATGAAGGTGGGGGTGGCCATTGTGGATATCACAGCAGGGCTTTTCGCCGCGGTGGGCATCCTGGGGGCCCTGCGCGAGCGGGACCACAGCGGCCTTGGCCAGCGCATCGACGTCTCCCTTCTGGAAGCTCAGGTGGCCTGGCTGGCCAATGTGGGTTCCAATTACCTGGTCTCTGGCCAGCGCCCCCGGCGCTACGGCAACGCCCACGCCAGCATTGTCCCTTACGAGACCTTCAAGGCCCGGGACAGCTACATCGCCATCGGCGTGGGGAACGACCGCCAATGGCAGCGCTTCTGCCAGCTCCTGGGACGGGAGGAGCTGGCCCACGACCCCCGCTTCGCTACTAATCCCCGCCGGGTGGAGAACCGGGAGGTTCTCATCCCTATTTTGCAGGAGATCATCGCCACCCGTGACGGAGAGGAGTGGCTGCGGCTCATTCGGGAGGCGGACATCCCGTGCAGCCCCATCAATACCATCGACCGGGTGTTCCAGGACCCCCAGGTGCTGCACCGGGAGATGGTGGTGGAAATACCCCATCCCACCGCATGCAAGGTGAAGCTGGCCGGCATCCCCTTCAAGCTCTCACGCACCCCTGCGCGGATCTCCCGGCACCCACCCCTCCTGGGCGAGCACACCGCGGAGGTCCTGGCCGACATCCTGGGGTACGGGGCCGACCGCATCGCCAGCCTGAGAGAACAGGGTGTTCTTTAGCTAGTAAAGAAACTCCGGGACTGTTACGAGACGGGGAATCGTCGCATTCCAAAAACAAGGCCTCGCCGATGCCTGCTATTCTTTAACCAATAAATAAACCGGCAAGAAGACCCGGCCATCGCCGCCTGGTACTTGCAACCGTTCCATGGTCTGGCCATCGTACAGGCCCACGGCCAGGCGATATTGGCCCCTGGGTAGGGCGGGGGGCAGGCGCAGCTCGACCTGGTCGGCTACCACCTGGCCATCGTCCCACATAGTGGTGGGGTAGTGCCCGTCCAGGGGCTGGCGGTCCAGTTGGGCGGCGATCTTGCCATCCTGGGCCAGAAGATGCACGAAGACGGTGTAGTCCTTGTCCAACGGTTTCATGGCACGCCAATAAAGGGTTAACCCAAGGACCTCCCCAGGCCGGAGCGTGATGGTGTCTCCGACCACCCCCGCGTCAAAGCCCAGGAACTCCACCTGTCCGCCAAGTTCTTTACCAGCAAAGAATTTCGGGGCCAGGAGCCCGGAGGGCGGGATCTTGACCGCCAGGCCGAGCTGATCGTGAAGGTTGCCGGACGGGTCCACCAACAGGCAGCGCTTCTGGTCCCAGGCCCGGTACATGCCGATCTCCACCGTATATTTACCAGGGGTCGCACCCTCCGGAAGGGCAAGCTCCCAGGTGTCGGTGATGGCCTCCCCAGGTGCCCACAGGAGGGTCGGCCTGTGCCCTCCCTGGGGCTCGCCGTCGTAGCGCGACAAGACCCGGCCTTCCGCGTCCTTCAAGATGGCAAAGACACTGTAGTACTCGTCGATCTTGCCCCGGGCCTGCCACACCCCGCTCACCCGCACCGTGTCACCTGGAAGGTAGTTGAGCCTGTCGGCCTTCACCTGGGACAGCCAGACGGGCACCGGCAAGGGCGAGTTCACCGGCTCTTGCCCTACCTGAACCGGCTGGCTGGCCTCCAGGCGGCCCACCTGAGGATCGTCCACGCTTAGGGCCAGGGACCATCGGCCGGCGGCGGCCGGTGCTTGTAACGGTATGTGCGCTACAGAAACGCCAGAGGTGACGATGGGCAGGAAGGCCTGGGCCCTCGCCTCCACCTCCTGCCCCCCAGCAGAACGCCAGCGGGCCTGGGCGGCGACCGCATGAGTGGGCTTAACCACCAGGCTGGCCTGGCCCCGGTTCAGGATCAAAAGATAGGCGTCGTAGGCCATCCCGGCCCGGGCCTGCGGGGGGAGGTAGGCCCTGGTCTCCACCACAGCCCGGGCCGGCACTGGGGCAACGCGATACACCAGGTCGGGGCCGAAGCTGGCCACCAGCGGCAGGTCGGCGCCGTATGATTCCAGGGCCTGTCGCATTCGCTCCCAGCCTTCCACCCGGTCGGCGTGAATAACCAGGTACTCCACGTCCAAGCCCCGCAGGAGGCTCACCGACCGCTCCGAGGGAAAGGACCGCATTTCATAGACCACCTGGCCATGCCTGGGAGGGATGAAGCCGCTGTAGCCATCCGGGGTGGAGCTCCAATGATAGACCGAGAGATACTGGTTCAGGAGACCCGGCTCGGGCTTGCTCATGATCAAGGGAAGCTCCAGGATCACTCGGGGGGCTTGCTGCCTCAACCACCGGTAGACCGGGGGTACCTGGGCTCCGGTCGGCACCGGGGCAGCGTTGGCGCCCGGGAGAACCAGGTTCTCCATGGCTACGGCCAGCACCAGGAGGACGCCCACCGCCTGCCTCGCTCGGGCCAGCCGCGCCCCCGGGTAGTGGCCCAACCGGGTTGGGCCACTACCCGGTAGGGCACGGAGAAGGAGGCTGGCGGCCCCGAAGGCGGCCAGGACGCTCAGCCCCAGCATCGCCAGCCCGGCAAAGCGCAAGGGAGCCCGCATGGCCTGAAAGCCTGGAACCAGGTCGTAGAGCCACCGGTACGGCAGGGCGAAGGGCAGGGGGACTTTAACCCTGGGTGCCAGGTAGAGTTCCGGCCCTAAAGACAGGACGAAGGCGAGCAAGGCCAGGACCAGGTAGAAGAGATGAAACCGTTCTTTACTAGTAAATAACAGGAGGAGCCCCAGGGTGGCCAAGGCCATGATCACTAACCCAGGAAACAGCGAGTCCAACGGGTAGCCGCCCACATAGGCCGGCTCCCGCGGTCCTAGCAGGCCGCCGTACAGCAGGTTGTTGGGCAGGGCACTCCTCCAGAGCTGCAGGCTGGCGGAGAAGGGCTCGCTGTCAGCAAGGGTACGCCCGAAGCCCATCTGGCGCTGCACCTGGAAGTATGGCCCGGCGAAGGGCAGGGTGGCCAGGGATGCCAGGGCCAGGGGCACCAATAGGCGTGCCAAAGCGAGCAAAGAGGTGGCCGCACGAGAGGTGAGGAGGAAACAAAGGATGTACAGCCCAGCGGCCAGGGCGGCGAAGGTCGCATAGTAGAAGCTGGAGAGGCTCTGGAGGACCAGGAACAGGGCGAAAAGCAGGGCCGGGTGGGATGGGGGCCACGCTTCAGCCAGTAAAGAAACCAATTCAGGCAGCCGGCCGCCACGGGAAGCGTTGTTCTGTAGGGGCAATCCCTTAGGATCGCCCCAGGGGCCCTTCAAAGCCGAGTCCAGGAAGATCAGCATGAAGGGCAGCCAGTGCAGGGACAGGAGTTGCACCTGGGCCAGGTTGGAGAGCTTGTAGGCGTTGAAGGCGTAGAAGACCCCGGCCACCAGGCCCGCCGCGGACCGACGGGTGAGGCGATAGGCCAGGAGGTACATGCCAAAGCCGGAGAGCACGAAGCTCAACAAAAGCGCCAGGTTGTACCCCAGGACAGGATTGCCGGTGGCCAGATTGATGGGCAGGCTCACCAGGGCATTGGTGAGGATTATCTCAGAGAAAGCCAGGGTGCGCGGGTAAGGGTAGAAGATATTGGCATCGAAGAGGCGCAAGGGGTCGGCCAGGAGTTGATGGCCGTCCCAGGCGGTGATCCAGACGTTGAGCAAGGCGTCCTGATAGTCCTCCACCGCAGAGCCCAGGTGTTGGCCCAGGGGAAAGGTGAAGGCCAGCGTCAGGAAGACGAAAAGCGCGCAGACGCTAACCGCCCGGGTGATCCTGATCATATGCCTCTTTGACTAGGGAAACCACCGATTAGCTTCCTCGCCAGGTCAATGTCCTC
>DYIS01000322.1:2369-3001 GCA_020723545.1 Ktedonobacter racemifer | reverse complement strand
GGCTGATGTGCAAGTGCGCCTCTGGACTACCGATAGGCAAGGTGGCCCGGGTCGCCGCGCAGGCACCGCTTGCGTCGGGGTTGTGGTGGCACCTGCCAGGGCGACGGCCCGGCTCAAAGGGAGCCAAGGACGGACTGGCCGAATACTACAATAGCTAGTATTCGGATGCAATTAGGAAAACTAGGGCCTTGGGTTGGGACACGCCATGCCTGATCGCGCCTGGGTGTTCGGTCAGGGCGGGGTCCGGGGCCTGGGTGCCCGGCCCCCGTGCGGGTTGTCCCGGGCAGCCGATTGAGAGTCGTGCGAAGGACAATGTCGAGCCGGGTGCGCAGTCGTTCACGCCCCCGGCTCGGGGAGCCCGCGGCCGGAGGAGGTCAGCCGGCAGGCGGAAGCAGCACGGTGTCGATGATGTGGATCACGCCGTTGGAGGCGGCCACGTCGGCAGTGACAACGGTGGCGTCATTAATCATGACCTTGCCGTCCTTGACCGAGATGGCGATCGACTGGCCCTCAAGCAGCGTGCCGGCGCTCTGGCCATCCAGGGCGATGGCGTCAGCGGCCATGACCTTGGCCGGGACGACGTGGTAGAGCAGGATGCTCGTCAACTGCTCGACCGTCAGCCCCTCCAGTGT
>DYIS01000322.1:0-2359 GCA_020723545.1 Ktedonobacter racemifer | reverse complement strand
GGCTTCGTCCGACGGGGCGAAGACGGTGAACGGACCTTCGGCCTTGAGGGCGTCAACCAGCCCAGCCGTCTGCAGCGCGCTCACCAGCGTGGTGAAGCTGCCGGCTTCGATGGCCACGTCGACGATCGTCTTGCCCATCATGCCCGCCTCAGCCTCGGCCGGGGGCAGCAGGACGCTGTCGATGATGTGGATCACGCCGTTGGAGGCTTCGACGTCGGCGGTGACGACGGTGGCTTCATTGATCATGACCTTGCCGTCCTTGACCGCGATGGCGATCTGCTTGCCTTCCAGGAGCGTGTCGGCCTTCTGGCCGTCCAGGGCGATGGCGTCGGCCGCCATGACCTTGGCCGGGACGACGTGGTAGAGCAGGATGGTGGTCAGCTCTTCGACCGACAGGCCCTCCAGCGTGCCCGCAGGCAGCTTGGCGAAGGCCTCGTCCGAGGGGGCGAAGACCGTGAACGGACCGTCGGCCTTGAGGGCGTCGACTAGGCCGGCCGTCTGCAGCGCGCTCACCAGCGTGGTGAAGCTGCCGGCTTCGACGGCCACATCGACGATCGTCTGGGCCATCGGCTCATCCGTGGCGACCGGCATCGACGTCGACTCAGGTTCGGGAGTGGCCGGGGCTGCACAGGCGCCCAGGACCAAGCCAGCTACGATCAAGAGCGGAAGTACGGTCAGGCGTTTCATCTCGACTCTTCTCCACCAACAGGATGCTCGAAGAGTAGCACATGTCCAGGTGATGTCAATGTCTTGTATAGTATCTGTTAATAGTCTAGCCCACCAGGATTGACTTATGTTAATTGCGCGGCGGACAGGCACGCTTGCCAGAGCTTGCAGGCGTGGAAATCGCACACTTCTCCCTCACGAAGCCAAGGGAGGAACCGCCCGCTGGGGGTGCGGCTGGTCCTACTTGGCGTCCGATGCTCGCCTCTCGCTGACAGGCCTTGGTCGCTCCCGGAACTATCTGGCTTGCGCGGGCGTTTCTGTTCATGGTTCAATTGCCGCGTTGTCAACGGAGAGATGGTCATGACCGATACGAGCCGGCGCCGAATGTTCCCGATGGCCGGGATGGCCTTGGCTAGCCTGGCCGCAGCGCTGCTCGCCTGCGACCTCTCCTTCGCACCCCTGCCCACGGCTATGCCGACATTGACCCCGTTGCCCATCCCGGCCACGGGCGACATCTCCGGCCGCGTCTGGCACGACTTGTGTGCCCTTGCCCTTTCGACCTCCTACTCCCCCGTTCCGTTCTCGCCCGGGTGCATGCCGCTGGACGACTCGACCTTTCAAGCCAACGGCTTGGAGGAACCGGGAGAGCCGGGGCTGGCCGGCCTGCGCCTCCTGCTCGCCGCCGGCGCCTGCCCGGGTACACCCTTCGAGGAAACGACCACCGATGCCGATGGCGCCTTCCGCTTCGGATCTTTGCCCTCCGATCGCTACTGCCTGACGCTGGATGCCAGGGATCCGGGGAACGAGGCCGTGCTGGAACAGGGACGCTGGACGCTCCCCGGTTCGGCCAGCCTCCACGCGCAGGCTTCCCGCGAACTAACCGTGGCGCCGGGCGAGACCATCGCCGGGCAGGACTTCGGATGGGACATCGACGGCCTGCCCATTCCCACCCCGGCGCCCGCCACGCCCACCTCCGTCGCGGCGACGCCCGTCGGCTGCACCGACCTGGCCGGCTTCGTGCAGGACGTTACGTTTCCGGACGGATCGCCGGTGATCGCCGGCGACGCCTTCCGCAAGGTGTGGCGCGTGCGCAATGACGGCACCTGCACCTGGACCACCGGCTATGCCCTGGTGTTCTCGAGCGGTGAGCGCATGGGTGGGGAGGCCGTCATCCCGTTCAAGGCGTCGGTCGCTCCCGGGTCGACCGTCGACCTGGGCGTGGACCTGGTGGCCCCCAGCGCCCGCGGCACGTACCGCGGCTACTGGCTCCTGCGCAACGACAAGGGCCTGCTCTTTGGCATGCCCACCACCGGCGTCAACCCGCTCTGGCTGGAGGTCGTCGTCGCCAAGGCGGGATCGACGGTCAACGGCGGGTGGCAGGCGGACTACTTCGCCAATCGCGAGCTGCGGTCCCCGGCGGCGCTCTCGCGTCGCGACCCAGTCATTGACTTCGACTGGGGCAGGGGCTCCCCCGACCCCGCCCTGCCACTGGATTCCTTCTCTGCCCGTTGGCGCGGGGCGACCAGCTTTGACCAGGGCGTCTACCGGTTTTCCGTCACCGTCGATGACGGCGCACGCCTGTGGGTGGATGACAACCTGGTGATCGACAGCTGGAAGTCCGAATCGACGCGTGACCTCACGGCCGATGTCGGGCTTTCGCGCGGCGAGCACCAGCTGCGGTTGGAGTACTTCG
>DYIS01000321.1 GCA_020723545.1 Ktedonobacter racemifer | reverse complement strand
GATGGTGGTGGTTTTGCCCACCCCGGTGGGGCCGATGAAGGTCCAGCAGCGGGGGCGGCCGGCTTTGGCCTTCCAGGGATCCACCACCTCGAAGGCCTGCATCAGATAGCGGCCGGCCACCTCTTTCAAGGTCAGCGGCTGGTCGCCGGATTGCTCCAACAGGTTTTGCACGTTATCCAGCCAGCTTTTGAGAATCCGTTCATCCAGGCCGGTGCGGCTTAAGAAACGATAGAAGGTGGCCAGTTCCTTGTGCTGCAGCAGCCAGGAGGGGGCGCCGTTTTGCCGCAGCCAATGGCGCAGCAGATCTTTGACCTCCTCCAAATCCTCCTGAATCCGGCTGACGGGCGTACGGAAGGGCGGAAACCAATCCCCCCGGAGTTCCATATCTCCCTCCCCACTGCCATTGCCATTGCCGTTGCCGTTATGGTCCGGAAAGGCGTCGACGTCCACGGCCGCAGTCACCTTCACGCCGGGGTAGCGTCCCTTCACGCCTTGATCGCTTTTGACCCACCGGGACTGGGTGGAGAGAATCACCGCTTCCGGCCCCATCTCCTTCTTTACCTGGGACAGGGCTTCCTTCAGGTCTCGGGCTAAAAATGTCTTAAGCTTCATGGCCTAAACCCACTACCCCTAAGGATTGAATCTTGGCTTCCGTTACCAGTTCGTGATGGGACAGCACCCGTAAGGTGGGTAGATGCCTTTCCACCAGGCGGCGGAGATGCCGCCGCACCCCGGGAGAACATACTATTATCGGTTGCACGTTCTGTGCCGTAGCTTTATCCACGGCCCCCTGGAGGGCATTAATAATTTCCTGGGCGGTTTCCGGGGCCATGGCCAGGAAGACGCCGTAATCCGTTTTTTGCAGGCTGTCTTTCACCAGGTCCTCGATAAAGGGGTCCAGGGAATAGACCATGATTTTGCGGTCCGGGGTCTCCAGGGGTTTGGTCAGGGCCCGGCCCAGGCGCTGCCGCACGTATTCCGTGAGGATGTCCGGGTCCTTGGTAAATGGCGCGTAGTCCGCCAGGGTTTCCAGGATGGTGAGGAGGTCTCTGACAGAGACCCTTTCCTGGACCAGGTTCTGGAGGACTTTTTGGATGCCCCCCAGGGAGAGGAGGCCGGGCACCAGTTCTTCGATCACCTTGGGATTGGACTGGCCCAGGCGGTCCAGGAGCTTTTGCACGTCCTGGCGGCCCAGGAGTTCGTGGCAGTGGGTGCGGATCACCTCAGAGAGGTGGGTGGCGATGACCGAGGCCAGATTGACCACGGTGTATCCCAGGTGTTGGGCCTCTTCCTTTTTGTTGGCCGGAATCCAGAGCGCGGGGAGATTGAAAGTGGGCTCCCGGGTGGGGATGCCCTCGATCTGGCGCAGCGCGTCGCCGGGATGCAGGGCCAGATGATAACCCACCATCAGCTCCGCCCGGGCCACCTCCACCCCCTTGATGAGAATCACGTAGCCGCCGGGCTTGAGTTGCAGGTTGTCCCGGATGTGAATGGGGGGGACGATCACCCCCATCTCGATGGCGAATTGCCTTCTCAAGGCCCGGATGCGCTCCAGCAGTTCCCCGTCCTGCTCTTCGTCCACCAGGGGAATGAGGCCGTAGCCCGCCTCCAGCTCCAGGAGGTCCAGGGTCAGGAGGTTCTCCATGGGCTCCGGCCCTTTGGGCTTGGGAGGCGCTTTCTTGGCTTCGATGGCCGCGGTCTCCGCTTTCTGTTTGGAGCTATGGGCCACGTAAGCCAGGCCGCCGGTGAGGAGCGCCAGGGAAATGAAGGGGACGTGGGGCAACCCAGGCACCAGGCCGATGAGGAGAATGATGCCTGCGGCCACGGACATGGCCTGGGGTTTCAGGGTGAACTGGGCCGCGTATTCCTCTCCCAGGGAGGCTTCGGACGCGGCCTTGCTGACGATCAGACCGGCGGCCGTGGACACCAGGAGCGCGGGGATCTGGCCCACCAGGCCTTCGCCGATGGTCAGGAGAGAGAAGGTCTGGGCCGCGTCGCCGATGGTCATACCGTGCTGGGCCACGCCGATGACCAAGCCGCCCAGGAGGTTGATGGCCATGATAAGAATCCCGGCCATGGCCTCGCCCCGGACGAACTTGGACGCGCCGTCCATGGCCCCGTAGAATTCACTCTCCCGGGCCAGGGCGGCCCGGCGTTTCCGGGCCTCCATCTCGTCGATGTAACCGGCGTTGAGATCCGCGTCGATGGCCATCTGCTTGCCGGGCATGGCGTCCAAAGTGAAGCGGGCCGCGACTTCGGCGATCCGGGTGGAACCCTTGATGATAACGATGAAGTTGATGACCACTAAAATCAGAAAGATGATGCCGCCCACCACGTAATTGCCGCCCACTACGAAACTGCCGAAGGAGCGGATGACCCGGCCCGCGGCCTCCATGCCCTCGTAGCCGTGCAGGAGGATCAGACGGGTGGAGGCCACGTTCAAGGAAAGCCGGAAGAGGGTGGTGATCAACAGCAGGGAAGGGAAGATAAAAAACTCGATGGGCTTGATGGTGTACAAAGACAGCAGCAGGATCATCAAGGAAAAGGTGATGTTGAAGCTCAGGAGCAGGTCCAGGGCAATGGGCGGCAGGGGAAAGACCATGACCAGGAGGGTGGTGATCACCCCCAGGGCCACGAAGAGTTCGCCCTTGTGGATGCCGAAACCCTTCATCGCCGAAGGTTTGGGGGCCAGGGGCATGGTGGTCATCTGGCGCCTCCGGCGGCCGCGCCCCGCAACCGGTAGATGTAAGCCAGGACTTCAGCCACGGCCCGGTAGAGGGAGGTGGGAATGGACTTGCCCACTTCCACCTTGCGGTAGAGGGAGCGGGCCAGTTCCCGGTTCTCCACCCTGGGGACGCCCGCTTCCTGGGCAATGGCGATGATCTTCAGGGCGACGAAGCCCTGTCCCTTGGCCACCACTTCGGGGGCCATCATGGTGGCGCTGTCGTATTTCAAGGCCACGGCGTAATGGGTGGGGTTGGTGATCACCACGTCGGCCTCCGGCACC
>DYIS01000320.1 GCA_020723545.1 Ktedonobacter racemifer | reverse complement strand
CTGGGCACCTTAGGGGCCGGGTTTACCACCACCATGAAGACCCTGGACATCGGCCGGGTGAGCCTGACTGCGGCCTGTCTGGGCGGCGCGCAAGCGGCCCTGGAGATGAGCGTGCGCTTTGCCTCCCAGCGCCAACAATTCGGCGTCCCTATCGCCCAGAAGCAGGCGATCCAGTGGATGGTGGCGGAGATGTCGGCGGAGATCGAGGCGCTCCGCTCGCTGGTGTATCGCACGGCCTGGATGGTGGACACCGGCCGTCCCTTTAGCCGCGAGGCCGCTATCTGCAAATTCTACGGCTCTGAGGTGGCATCCCGCTGCATCGATCGGGCAGTGCAGATCCACGGCGGAATGGGCTACATGCGGGGGTATTCCATCGAGCGCGGCTACCGGGACGCGCGCATCGCCGAGATCTTCGAAGGGACAAACGAGGTGCAGCGCATCGTGGTGGCCTCCGATATCTTCCGCCAGGCCGGCGTCCGCATCAGCCCTTGAGGGGACAGCGATAGACAACCTCGACAGGAGAACAGCATGGAGATAATCGTCCTGATCAAGCAGATACACGATCCCACCAGGCTCCGGGTCTCCAGCCAGGGCAGGCTGGTCACCGCAGGGGTCCCCTTGATCATTAACCCCGACGACCTGAGGGCCCTGAAGGAGGCCCTGAAATTGAAAGACTCGCTGGGCGCCAGGGTAACCGTGCTTTCCCTGGGCCCACCGGAGGCAGAGGAGGCTTTGAGGGAGGCCCTGGCCATGGGGGCGGACCGGGCCTACCTGCTCTCCGACCCGGCCTTCGCCGATCCTGACGCCCTGGCCACTACCTACGCCCTGGGCTCTGCCATCCACAAGATCGGCACGCCCGACCTGATCCTGGCCGGGCAGCTCTCCGGCCACGGCACCAGCGCCCAGGTTGGCCCTCGCCTGGCGGAGTATCTGGGGTATCCTCAAGTCACCAACGTCAGTGCCCTTGAGATAGACAACGGCTCCGTCCTTGCCAAACGAGTCCTGGAGGAGAGCTATCTGGAGGTGGAGGTGGCGCTGCCCGCCGTGGTCACCGTGAACAGCGCCGCTAACCTGCCGCGGCTGCCCCATGGCGCCCGGATAATGAACGCCTATCAGGACCCACCAGGATCTGAAAGGTTCGCGGTCTGGACCGCCCAGGACCTGGACCTGGAACCACAGAAGGTAGGCGCCGCTGGCTCCGCCACTCAGATACGAGCCACCACGGTGCCCGAGCCCAAAGGGCCTCCGGAGATGTTGACGGGCAGCCCCCAGGAGCAGGCCAGAGCCCTGGTGGGCCGGCTGCGGGCGAAGAACCTGGTCTAAGTTCTTTACTAGTAGTAGAGAAAGTTGTCTAAGATCATCACCCTTCGAGAGGCGACCCTGCTAGTTCGTCCGGGCGATATCCTGGCCCTGGGTGGCATGACGCTCTATCGCCGCCCGGTGGCCTTCGTCCGAGAACTCCTTCGCCAGCGGGTTGGTGAGCTAACGCTCTTGGAACTCACCGGCGGCTTCGAGAGCGACCTCCTGGTGGGGGCCGGCCTGGTGAGGCGGGTTCGCACCTGCTACTTCGGGCTGGAGACCTTCGGGCTCGCTCCCATGTTCACCAGGCTCGCCAGCTCCGGTGGCCTGGAGGTGGTGGAGGAGACCGAGGCCACCATCGCCTTCGGGCTCAGGGCGACCCTGGCGGGAGTGGGGTTCATGCCCGGGCAGGGACTCCTGGGCACCGACATCCTGGCGGTCCGGCCCGACATCGAGCTGGTGACCTGTCCGTACACGAGAAGACAGTTGGTGGCCTTCCCAGCCTTGAGGCCCGACGTGGCCGTGGTACATTGCCAGATCGCTGACAGGAACGGTAACGCCCGCCTTTTGGGGAACAAGGCCATAGATCGTGACATCGCCCTTACCGCAAATCGGACGGTGCTCACCGCCGAACACATCGTGGACTCCCCGGCTGAACTGGGTGGGGAAATCGACCTTCTCGGCGCCAGGGTGACAGCGGTGGTGGAGACCCCCGGCGGGGCCAAACCCACGTCCTGTTTCCCGCTATACCCCTTGGCCAGCCTGGAGATACTGGATTACGTCCTGGCCTGCCAGCGAGAGGACTTCGCCAGCTACCTGGAACGCTTCCTTGGCAGCGATTAGGCAGGTGCTGGAATGCCCAAGATGACCGCCGATTATACCGTTTCTGACTTGATGGCCAGTTGCATCGCCCACCAGGTCAATGATGGCGACGTGGTGGTCCAGGGCATCGCCACCCCCCTGGTAATGGCGGCCTATCTTTTGGCCAAGCGCACCCACGCGCGAAATATAATATTTGCCTCCGCCATCGGGAATGCCATCTGCTCCGACTGGGCGCCCTTATCCCTCTCCGGCATAGAAGACATCTGGGTTGGCAAGGCCTTGCGCCAACTGACCTTCCCGGAGATCGTTTGCGAATACCTGCCGACGCTCAAGCCCAAGGAATTCCTGCGGCCGGCACAGATCGACCCCTGGGGAAACACCAACAACGTGGCCATCGGGGACTACCACCGGCCCCGGCTGC
The DNA here is from genome assembly GCA_020723545.1 of Ktedonobacter racemifer. GTDB lineage: Bacteria > Chloroflexota > DTOL01 > DTOL01 > JACQYG01 > JACQYG01. The sequence continues at coordinate 480 of DYIS01000320.1, read as the reverse complement.
GGCTGCCTGGTTGCGGCGGCATCGCCGACGTGACCACATACTACGATGAGTTATACTTCTACGTGCCCCGGCACGGCCGAGCCACGTTCGTGAAAGGGTTGGACTTCAAGAGCGGCCTGGGGGTTTCTCCGGGAGGCCCGGGGGCAGCGGCCAAAGGCCGGTATCTGGTGAGTGACCTGGGCACCTTCGATTTCAGCGGCGGCCGCCTGCGCCTGGTCACCTACCATCCCGGGGTCACGCCGGAGAGCATCCAGGCGAAGACCGGCTTCCCCCTGGCCATAGCACCTGATTTGAAGGAAACACCTGCGCCGACCACAGAGGAGCTCAGGCTGCTGCGCCAGGAGCTGGATCCGCTGGATATCCGCTCCCTAGAATGCCTGAGCGGCCCAGCCCGCTGGGCCAGGCTACGCGAGATAGCGAATCTGGAACTCTCATAGGCACATCTCTTAGAGGAGGCTTGAAAAAATGGACTTGGATTAT
>DYIS01000319.1 GCA_020723545.1 Ktedonobacter racemifer | reverse complement strand
CTGACGCATGACCCGGCGGGAGGGGCGCGTCGGGGTGGCCTTGGCACGCCCGATGGCCGGGCCTCGGTCGCGATCGGGCGCAGGCCGAGCGCGCGGTGGCTTCGGCGGCAATGGCCGGGCTGGATTTGTACACCTGTCGGCTTCATTTGCATGGTCGGGGACCATGGCCGCTCGTGAGGCGGGTCACCAAGCCGTATGTTCGCTGAGGTGCTACGCGAGGCGCAGCTGCGATATTGGGGGGATGGCCTCCCTGAGCTTCACTGGATCCAGCCAACGATGTACAAGGCTGTCGCGGACATACTTGATGAACGGCCGGACGCCCATCCGTTTGACGACTTCGATGAGCGCCTCGGAGTACTGTGCAAGGACGTTGAGCGCGTGTCCCAGTCGCATGAGGTAGTGATAACCCTTCATCGCCTCCCATGTCCGGGAGAAGCAATGCTCGTACTGATAGCCCTGCCGCTTCTCCACCAGAATCCCCTCTTCGATGTTCCAACGGTGCCGCGCCGCCAGGTTGCACCGCTCGTGCAGGTTGTCTTGGTTGAGGGGCTCGCTCGAGATCCACACGTGACGGGAGCTCCTGGCGACTTTTTCCCCAGTCACGGGGTCGATCTCATCCCAGCTCTCCCGGCACTCCACGACGTGCACCTGCGTTTTCTTGCGGCCGTTGTTGCCCCAGCTGTACTCGATGTCATTGACCCACCGAAACGCCTGTCGCCGTCCGCCCCACGTTCTGGTCGCCGCTTTGTCGGGCTCGAGCTTGCTCAGCCCATCGAACTCCGACCATACCTCCGGCAGCGACCCATCCTTGAGCACGATCATGAACTGCCAGCCGTACTTGCGGCAGAGATCGAAGACGGGGCCGTTGGGATACAAGCCGTCGAGCAGCACCATGATCCGCAGGCGCGGAAACTCTTTCTTGAGCCGTTCGGCCAACCGCTTGAAGGCTAAAAGCTCGCAGTCCTGCTTGGCCTGCTCGGTGTCGCCCTGTTCGTAGTTGAGGAATTCGGTAAGCAGCGGCAGCGTCATCCCATTGGCGAACGCCAGCATGGCCTCCAGCACGTACACATAGTACTGCGAAGTCTCGGCCTCCGTACCTTTGTTGAGAGTACGTTCCAGCCACTCGGGGCCGATGAGGGCCTTGCTCACAAGCTTCTGGGTCCCATCCACCGCCACCGGGTAGAGGCCGTTTATCAGGAACCGGTCGAACTTCTTGTTCCTGACCAGGCGGCGGATCATCTCCATGTGCAGTTCCTGGAGCTTTTCCACCTCGATCATGGCCAGCACGCGATTTACCGTGTCCTGATGCGGCAGCTTCTTTAACTCGGGGAAGAGCTGCCGCAGATGTTCCAACAGCACCGTTCCGGTCAACTCACGGTTGGCCTCCCGCCTGGAGGCCACATGGAATACGAAGCACAGCAGCCCGTAGAAGAGGACCAGCGCTAGCTCGTGCTCGATCTTCTTTGGATCTCTCGGGTCATCGATCTCGCTCAGAGCCGACATCAGCGCGGGTAGCTGTGGACGCACACTCCCGATGAAAGCGGCAACGACATGCTGCCGCTGTGCTTCTTCCTCCTCCGGGCTTGCGCAGTTCGCGACGCGGTTTGGCTGCGCGGCCTTGAAGGGGCGGCACAACCCCTCAATGAGCGCCTGCCGTTTAAGCGCCTTCATGCGCGCGCGAATCTTTTTCTGCCGCTTTTGGATCTCTTCGCGGGTGGGGCGTCCACGTTTCTCGGCTGCTGCTCCTGCTCCGGTTCTTCGCATCTTGTCACCATCGCTCCTGTAGAGACAAGCTGTGCCCGGAAATCGGGCGCCAGCGGTCGCACGAAAATCATCTTCGGCGTCGTCTTGTACAGGTGCCGCCCGCGGCACAGCCCGCGCCCCGTGCTCTCGCCGAGCAGCTGCCAGCCGGCGGCCCGATAACCCACCCCGCTGTACTGCGCCGGATCCACGAACGTCTCCAGCAGCACAGGACGATAGCCCCAGCGTGCTTCCCAGTCCCCCTGCACCCGCCGGGCGAGCTGTCCCAGAACGTGGCTCACCAGGTGCGGCACCCGGACCCAGGGGAACAGCAGCAGCCGTTGATTGTTGATTACCCACGGCAGGTGAGCGAGACGCTCCTGGCGCGACCAGCCGATAAAGCGGTCCCGAACGGCAAGCGCCACGGCGGCGCACCCAATCAGCAGACAACCCAGACGGCCGCGCTCCGAGCGGATGAAGTACCGCAGCGTGCAGCCAATCGTCTTCTTGCTCTTCAGGGGATGATAGCGGTTGACGAACTCGGTCCACAGCGCGGTCTCATCGCGGCCCGAGACGACCTCCAACCACACGGGCTGGATCTCCGCAAGCGCACAAGCCACGGGCTCCTGCGTGTCTGTCCGCCCCGTTTTAGCTATCGGCTTGCGCGCCTTTGCCGGTCGCTGCTTGCTCGCGTCCTTTTCGGGCAGTTGAATGTGCCCGGCCATCTCCCATTTCTCGAGCAGCTTCTCGCACGCGCGCTGCTGCAGCCCTCCCGTCGGACCGACCCACCCCCAATGTTCACAAAGCGTCAAAGCCAGCTCGTGCCGACTCAGCCCCTTACACAGCCGCAACACTTCCTGCGCGTGCTCCAACTCCGCCTGCCCAGCCTCTCGCCCACATGTCGCCAGGATACTCTCGACCCGCTCCGTCATCAGGCAGCCTCCGCGCCCCCAGCCACACAAGCGCAAGCCTACCTTCGCACATTACCTTGTGCGGGTCTAGTCCTTTTTTGCGACAAATAAATTTGGACGCCGGGCTATCCCCGCGCCCTGTCATCCTTTTTTTTGTCGTGCGTCACAGCTGGCACCAACCATAGCTCCGCTCTAAGGAACCGCGGGCGGGGCGTTCACGGTCTGTTTCGTGCGGGCAGGGATCGTTGCGGTTTTCGCGGGTCCAACGCCTTGCGCATCAACCACAACCTCTCCCTCGCCGCCACCAGTTCATTGTACCTCTCCTCCGTGGTACCCACGTTCACCGTCAACTCTCCCTGCGGCCTCGCCAGCTTTCCGGGAAGTGTGAAGATG
>DYIS01000318.1:2099-3081 GCA_020723545.1 Ktedonobacter racemifer | reverse complement strand
GACGTGGAGTACTTTATCCTTAAAATCAAGCAGGGTTTTCCTTAGCTTCCACTAAATTTGGAGAAGAGCCGAAAATTCTCCGCCAAAATGCGCAAGTTCTCTCCTGGACCATCGTCTGTAAGAATGGACGAAAGATAGTGTAGGCCTCTGGGAGTCAGATGAAAAAGCTACAACTCAAGACTCGGGGTAGCGCCAAATGGGGAGACTCACACCAAAAGGGCATCCCATTCGCGCATCTGGGGGCGTCACTGGTCCAATCTGAAGGCGATGAAAGGAGGTGAAACATCCTGGCTCTTCGATACGATCAGCGGTCTAGCCACTGGGAAACCCTGCCACTAGGAGACCCTAAAGCACGCTGGGCCGGAGCAGGGCCCGCGCCGGTTTCCCGAAAGAGATCAAGTTTTGGAGGTTAAACTAAAATGAAACGGTTTAAATTGATGAGCTTGGCTTTGGCGGTGATGCTGATGCTCGCGTTGGCCTTTGGCAGTGCGGGCATCGCTTCGGCGGACGAGGGGAGGGATCAGCCGGTCGCTGGCATCGAGCCCGATTCGCTCCTCTACTTCTTCGACCTTTTGATTGAAAAGATCCAGCTCCTGCTGGCCAGCGGGTCCAGGGAGCAAGCGGTGCTTCACGCGGGCTTCGCCCAGGAGAGGCTGGCTGAGGCCCGAGATATGCTGGCCAAAGGAAAGGCGGAGCTGGCCAATCGTACGCTTTATGCCTACCTGGATCAGGTCAAGGACACGGCCAGGCTGGCGGTGATGGTCCCCTCCGCAGACCTGCGGGGCGAAGAGGCGATTGCCGCCTTGCGTCATGCCACCGAGGTCAACATTTCCATACTGGTTGAGATCGTGGTCGATCTTCCGGCCGACGACCGTCTGGCGTACCAGCGGGAGACGCGTGCCTTGCTGGACTCCCTCGTGGCCGACCCCATCGTCTCAGGTGCCAAAAAGGGGCTCGGCTTCATCCCCACCGACTCTCCTTT
>DYIS01000318.1:0-2089 GCA_020723545.1 Ktedonobacter racemifer | reverse complement strand
GCTGGGGAGAGGAGGTCCAGGTCTCTTGCGCGCCCGACCTGAAGGGTAAAGCGGAATTAAGGCTTGGTTTTGCCCGGGCCAGACTGGAGGCAGCCCAAGAGATGTCCGCTCAGGGCAAAGCTGAGATGACCTCGGAAGCTATGAAGGCCTTTGTGGAACAGGTGCAGGCTGCCGTGGCCCTGGTGCAGAAAGCCAGGGCGGAGGGTGAGGACGCATCCAAGATGGCGGAGGTGGCGGAACAGGCGGTGGTGACCGATGCCGCTGTACTGCGGAGCATGATGGAGAAGTTCTCTGACCCGCAGGCGCTGCGGGGCTCTGAGGCACTTCGTAGCCTGGAGGCACTGCGCGCCCTGGAGGCACTGCGCCAGGTAGCGGCTCCCAACGCCCAGGAGGCACTTCGTAGCCTGGAGGCACTGCGCCAGGTAGCGGCTCCCACGGCAACCCCGTCAGCCAGACCCACCGTCGTGCCTCCGGAACCAGCAGCCACGCCGTCCATGCCAGCTACTGTACCTGTCACCGGCACGAGGCCGGTCCAGCCCAGCCAACCTGCCGTAACGCCAACGGTTACGCCCACGGTGCCATCTAGCCCATTTCCCACCGTGACACCGTCACCGCCGGCACCGCCGGTCTCGACCCTGCCAGTCCCCAGCCCCACACCGAGCCGGTAGGGTCTTGATCCTGAGGCATACACACAGGCTCAGCGTAGGTGGCATCGGGTAGAGGAAGCGTGAGCCAGTCTGCGCACCCCGGGCCCGGGTTGCACCTGGGCCCGGGGTGCGCTATACTGCGGGCTGAAATGCAATCTGAAGATGACCCGGTGCTGACAAGAGATACGATTGCCCCATCCCCCGCTGCGGAAGTGTCCGACCAGAAATTGGTGGGGCAATTCAGGGAGGGCAAAAAGGAAGCCTTTGAGCTTCTCTTCGACCGCTACCAGCAAAGAGTTTACGACCTGGCCCTCAGGCTCACCGGAAACAGCCAGGATGCCGAGGATATAGCCCAGGAGGCCTTCTTGAGAGCGCTCAGGGGGATGCGCAGCCTTAAACAGTCGGACACCTTTCGCCCCTGGCTATACCAGATAACGACAAATCTGTCTCTGGACACCCTGAGGCAGCGAAAACGCAAGGGCACATTGGGCCAGGAGGAGCTCCCTGAGCTGGTGGACCAAGCTCGCTACCGTGACCCTCAAAAGTCTTTGGAGATCAACGAAACCCGGCAACTGGTACAACGGGCAGTGAATGCGCTCCCCACGAACTATCGCCTGGTTTTGAGCCTGCGCGAGGCGCAGGGGCTGAACTATGCAGACATCGCTGTCACCATGAAGACCACAGTGAGCGCGGTGGAAACACTGCTGTTCCGAGCCCGCAAGCAGCTTAAAAAGGAATACATGAAGTTGATGATAGCGCCAAGACCAACCTACGGAGAATGCGCCAGGATCAGCCCCATGCTCTCCGCCTACCTGGACAGGGAGCTCAGCCCTCAGGGACAGGGCAGGGTGGAAAGTCACCTGGCTGGCTGCTTCGGTTGCCAGGCAACGCTCACCGAATTGAAGACGGCCAAGAGCCTGTACCAAATGATTCCCCTGGCCGTGGTGCCCGCCGGGCTCAAGGCCGGTTTCATGGTCAAAGCGGCCGAACTGATGGCCGGCGCCACGGTCGGGGCCAGTGCTGGAAGTGCGGGTCTGGCTGGCAAAATAGCTGTGGCTCTGAAGGGCAAAGCGGGCATTGCCATCGCCTCGCTTGCTGCGGCCACCATCACCGGTGGCGCCTTGGTGGCCACCGACCCCAACCTTCAGGCCCAGATTCGGGAGTTCTTGCCCGGCCGGCAGGTTCAACAGGCATCCCCGTCGCCCGAGGCGCCAAAGCCAACGGTCAGCATACCCATAGAAACCTCGCCCACCCCATCTACTCACCTACCCCCCGGCACAATTCCGGTCACGCCTTTCCGCACCGGGTGGCCGGAAGAGACGCCTGCTTTCATGTATTCGCCGGGCGCTATGGGATACCCGACTGGGGGACCCAGCCCTACCGGGGGCACTCCGATGGCTCCTGCCACGGCCACGGCCACGCCCAGCCCTATTGTAGCTCCA
>DYIS01000317.1:1519-3091 GCA_020723545.1 Ktedonobacter racemifer | reverse complement strand
GCCGCCCGGTAGCCCACACGCGCCGGAAGGGACAGCGGGTGGTCTCACAAAGGGCCTCGCCGGATTCGTCGACGTGGCGCAGGAAGTCGGCGCAGGGCCGGCCAATGGCCTCCTCCGCCGTGTAGCCGGTAATGGCCTCCGCACCCTCGCTCCAGGAGAGCACCACCCGGTTCCGATCTACGTTGTACACGCCGTCGGCGATGCTACGGAGCACGTTCTCGGCGTATTGCTTCTGCTCCAACAGGCCACGGCTCAGTTCCTGGGCCCGCTCTTCAATCTGGCCATAGAGGCGAGAGTTCTCAATGGTCATGGCTGCCTCGCCGCCAAGGGTGGCGAAGAAGCTCACCTCCTCGGCGGTGAACTCGCGGCGGTGCCGGGTGGATAGGTTGAGGACGCCGATGGCCTTCCCCTTGGCCACGAGCGGAACGCCCAGATAGGAGACGATGCCCTTCTTCGTCGCCAGGTCCTTGCGAGAGAAACGGGGATCGCTCTGCACATCGGCGATGGCCAGAGGCAAGCCCTCCCTGGCTATCCAGCCGGCGGCGCCCTCCCCCAACTTCAGGCGCAGCGTCGCCTCCTGCTTCCCCTCTATACCCAGGCTGGTGACGGATTGCAGTTCGTCGCCATCAGGGCGGAGAAGCATCACCGTGGCCGTATCCACGTGGGAGACCTTGATGACGTTCTCCAGGAGGACGGCCAGCATCTCGTCTAGGTTGAGGGTAGAGGTGATGGCCAGGTGGACCTCCCCAAGGGCGGCCAGCCTGGCCAGCCGCTGTTGGGCCTGTTGGTATAGGCGAGCATTATAGATGGTCACCGCCACCTGGTCGGCCAGGGTGGTCAGCAGAGATACATCCTCCGGGGAGAAGACCCGCCGGCTGGTGCTAATCAGGTCCAGTATCCCCACCAACTCCTGACGGAAGAGGAGTGGCATGGCCAGCACCGCCTGCACCCCGTCGCGGCGCGCCAGTTCTCGCTGGCTCTCCCGCACCCGGGGGTCGTTTTGAGGGTCGTCCAGCAGGAGGTGCCTCTTCTCCCGCAGCAGGTACTGCAACACCGGCGCGTCCCCCAAACGGACCGTGGTTCCCTTGCGGCCCTCCAGGAGGCCTACGGTGACGGTGGAGTACAGGGAAGGGAAGGTGAGCACCTGCCGCTCGGCGTCGTAGAGGCCGATGTCCACGGCCTCGAAGCCGGTGGCCCGGGCGATCTTCTCGGCCAGGGTGTCCAGGGTAGCCGGTAGCTCTTCACCGGCGGTGACCAGCCCGCCCACCTCGGCGATGGCGGAAAGCTCCCCGGCCCGGCGCTTCGTTTCCTCATACAGTCGGGCGTTCTCGATGGCCACCCCAATCTGGTCGCCGATGGCGGTCAAGAGCGCGATCTCGTTCTCCGTCACCTTCCGGGTGGTCGGCAGCCAGATGTCCAGCACCCCCGGTACTTGCCCTTTGGCTTTCAGTGGCACACACACGTCCGCATGGGGTGGCATATCCGGCCAGCGGCGGGCGTGACGCCGGTCCGCCCAGGCGTCATCTGAAACGGTGACCTCGCCCTCCTGCGCCGCCAGGCCACACAAGCACT
>DYIS01000317.1:661-1509 GCA_020723545.1 Ktedonobacter racemifer | reverse complement strand
CCTACCTTGACCGGGTTCTGCCGGCAGGGATGACCGGCCGGCATGCGGCGGGCAGCAGCCAGGGAAAGTGTGCCCGTCGGCTCGTCCAGGAGGAAGATCTTGGCCCCGGCCTCCGCCTTGAAGACCTCCAACTTCAAAATCTCGTCCAGGGCGTCGTTGAGGATGCGCTCCAGGTCCAGGGAGCGGCTGACCGTGTCGGCGACGGCGTGGAGGGCGGCCAGTTCCTTACTACGCCGCTGGACCTGGGCCTCGACCTCGGCCCGCTCCAGCTCCAGCCCCACCCGCTGGCTCAAGGTTTGGAGCAACTCCAGGTCTTCGGCGGCGAACTCCCTGGGCCGGTCATCCATGGCGTTGATCACGCCAAGGACCTGGCCCCGGCTGTCAAGGATGGGCAGGCCGACGTAGGCACAGAGGCCCTTCTCCCGCAGGAAGGGGTCCTCCGGGAAACGTTCTGCCACCTGGTTGTAGATGCAGATTTGCTTCTCCAACTTGACCTGCTCGCAAGGGGTGCCCCGCAGGGGGAACTCCCCTTCGTGGATGATCCTTCCCTCATCGTACATGGAAATGGCCCGAATGGTCTCGTCGGTGATCCGCTCCACCAGTGCCACCTTGATGTCCAGGAGCTCGGCGATGGTGCCCACCACCTGGTCGGCCACCCGCGTCACATCGCCGGCCATGGTCACAGCTAGGTCGTAGAGGCGGCGAAGGCGACGATTGCGCTCCACCAGCTCCCGGGCCGCCCTGGTTGCCGCCTCGAAGTGCCGGGCCTTCTCGATGGCCAGGGCCGTCTGGTTGGCGACCAAACTCAGGAAATAGGCCTCCTCCGAGTTGAAGAGGCGCTCCTCTTG
>DYIS01000317.1:0-651 GCA_020723545.1 Ktedonobacter racemifer | reverse complement strand
CCGATGGCCTTCTCGCCGACCATCACCGGCACGCCCAGAGCCGAGACCACGTTGCACTCTTGCATGGCAGCGGGAACCTGGAAACGCCCATCGCTGGCCACATCTTCAACGATCACCGGCGTCTTTTGCCGCACGATGTAGCCGGCAAAGCTGTCATCGGTGTTGGGTACCTGAAGGCGGCCGATGAGGTGCTCCCGGCCTCGGGAGAAGCCCAGGGTCAGGGCCTTCTCGTCTTCATCCAGGAGCATGAGATCGCTGCAATCGGCGTGCAGGGCCTCGGCAGCGGTGGCCACGGCCCGGTTCATGACTTCTTGCGCCTCCAGGGTGGCCAGGAACTCCTGGGAGAGGCGCAGCAGGGCCGCTTGCTCCTCTACACACTCAGTCCTCACCTGCTCGTAGAGTTGCGCGTTCTGGATAGCCAACGCGGCCTGGTTGGCAATAGTCACGGCCGCCCGCTCGTCAGCCTCGGTGAAGGGCCTCCCGCCGGGCACCCGCGCGAACAAGATATCGGCTCCGCAGCTCCCGCCGATGGTGATCGGCACGCCCAGGAAAGAGCCGATTTCGGGGTGCCCCTCGGGCAGGGGGACAGAGCGAGGGTGCTGGGTGTGGTCGTCCAGGCGCAGGGGCTTCTGGGTGCGGAAGACCTCGACG
>DYIS01000316.1:1477-3096 GCA_020723545.1 Ktedonobacter racemifer | reverse complement strand
CTTGGGGGCATCGCTGGCGCCATGGCTTACCCCCAGCGCCATCATCGTCGCTTGCTGCCAGCGGCGAAGCTGCGTGTTGAGCGAAGGCCTGGCGCTCCTCGCCAGTCGCAGCGTCAACCAGACGGCGGCGAAACCGAAGAGCAGGCCTAGAGGTGGCGAGATGAGCAGCGCCGCCCCCACCCGCGCCAAGCCGGGCAGCAGGAGTGCAGGGCTGCCCGCGGTGGCCAGCGCCGCGCCCGCCAACCCTCCGAGAAGCGCGTGCGAGGAGGGCGACGGTATTCCCAGGATCGACTCCGGCGCCAACAACTCCGGCACCACTACGCGTGCGGCAACCGTCTGGGCGACGGCCAGGCCGATCAGCAGCGGCCCACAGGCCTGGGCTGCGGCGGCCATCAAGAGCGCCTGGCGAGGTCGCAGGGCGTGCGTCGATACGACCGGGGCGACGATCGAGGGGCTGTCGTTCAGACCGTTGATGAAGGCGTAGGCCAGGGAGAAGAAGATCAGGAGCGCGGCCAAGGTCAGGCGTCCGCCCCGGCAGGCCCTGCGAACCTGAGGGGGGAGCCCGCGCCGGCCTGACGCAAGTGCGCCGGCCTGCAGCATCCCGTGACGCCGCGCCTGCGATCCGCCCACCGCGCCTTTCCGCCTCCGCTCACGGGCGGTGCTCCTCCTGGCCGCGATGCATCCATGGGGCTCCGACTTTGGCTGACGCCGCCCGCGGCATGTCCGCCACCGGCGAACCTCTAGGCGTCCGCTGCAGGCAGCTCGCACTGCAAGGTGAACTCGTCCGCCTCGAAGCCAATCTCCCGGTGAGTGCTGTCACACAAGGGCTTGTCCTTCGAGGCGCCGCACCGGCAGAGTCCGACCGTCTCCTTGTCGATGTGGACTTCCTCCCCGTTCGCCCGATGGAGCGTGATCGGGCCCGGGACCCGCACGGATCCGTTCTTCCGTCCTATGATCGTGATCGTAGCCATCGTGACCTCCCCATGGCAACTGCGGGATGGGCGCCCTCGAGAGTCGGTCTCTGATCGCAGCCCGCTCCTTCCCGCCTACGAATCTTCGGTGCACCCGGCGGCAAGCCCCACCCGGTCGGCTCCCTCCCGAGCGGCGTCCGAGCCGATCTGCTCGACCAGTCGGCGCCAAGTGTGGCAGACCATGCGATCGACGGCCGGGTTCTGCTCCAGCGCCTCCAGGCTCAGCTGCTCCGCCCGGCTCCACTCGCCCATGTGAGCATAGCCTTCGATGAACACCAGCCGTTCCGAAGCATCGTTGGGGTGATCCTCGGCGAAGCCTCGATTCCCCAGCTCGACCACTTCGTCCCAAGCCCCCCGCTGCCGCGCCAGATCCGCCAATTCGAAGTAGTAGCACCAATCGTGCGCCGGCTCCTGCGGCATCAGCGGCGGCTTGTGGTCCGCGCCGCCCTCCGTCCGGATCAGGTCCAGGCGCGAGAGCGGCACCCAGGCGGAGAGGGTGGCGGGCAAGTTGGGCATCGAGTCATCCAGGACCACATCGAGCACACGCAGGCACCCTGGTGGCGCGTAGTACAGCGCCAGGACGTGAGACGTCGATCCAGTGAAGGAGGCCGCCCGGTAGGGTTGGACGATCGGCAGCCCGGGCTGTGG
>DYIS01000316.1:0-1467 GCA_020723545.1 Ktedonobacter racemifer | reverse complement strand
CGCCCGCCCGACACGCACGGTCGGGTAGTACACCATGTAGTCCATGCTAAGCGTGCGATTCTCTGGAGAGTACATCCAGTTGATGGGCGCGGTGAGCGAGTTGTCGCTGTAGTAGCGCAGCGGGATGTCGTTCGTGAGGAGCGTCGTCCCCGGCGCCAGGTCCGGGACGCGCCAGCGGAGCTGCCATAGGAAGGAACGCAGCGTCACCCACTCTCGGCTGTAGTCCACTTCCGATCGGTAGTGAATCCCGGCCGCCAGCCCCAGCATCAGCGCCGCCAGCCCGAGACGCAAGGGAACCGGGTGGACAAGGAGCGCGACCACGGCGGTGAGAATGAGGCAGGCTCCCAGCATCAAGGGCAGGGTCATGCGGTCCCAGGGGTAGTCCACCGCCACGGGCAGCTGTGTGACCCATACGGGAAGCCCGCCAGCCAGAGTGGCCGCCAGGCCGAAGCCAAGCATCCCCAGGCGGTCCCTGGCGCCCCTCCCCACGTCTGGGTGATCGCCGGCGGGAGCTTGCGCGGCATGCAGGAGGACCCAGGACAGCGCCGCCGTCGCCAGCGACACCAGCGCGTAGCCGAGGAATACCCGCTTACCCACATCGGCGATCCCGGGAAACGCAACCACCTGTCCCCACGCGTCCACGACCGCCGTGCGCAGCCCCAGCAGCACGCTGATCCCGAGCGCACCCATGCCGGCGGCCCAGTCCGTTCCCAACCCCTGAACCAGCGACGGCTGGTAGCTGGGAAACTCGAAGACCCAGACGCGCCAGAAGAGGTAAACGGCGAGCAGGGCCGCGAAGGGAATCCAGGCAACGAATGCCCGGCGTACGCGAACCCATCCGCGGACGCCGGTTTGCCCAAGGACCATCCACAACGCCAGCGGTCGCAGCAGTTCCAGCCCGACAAAGTACTCGATGGAGAAGATGGAGAGGCTGGCGCCGAGCAGCGCGCCCGCGATGCGCCGGGCGCGTCCCTCCCTTTCCCTCGCGGCGCGCAGCATCCAGGTCAGCGAGAGCAAGCTCAGCGCCATCAGCAGGAAGAAGTGGGAGTAGATGATCGGAATGGGACCCTGCTTGAATCCCGGATAGAGCGCCAGCGCCAGCACGGCCAGGGCAGTCTCGATGCGGCGGTTCGGCCACAGGGTCCGCAGGAATCCCCACGCGGCCAGGACGGAGGCCCAGCGCGCCAGCAAGCCGAAGGCGTGCCAAGCGAGCGGACTCCAGCCGAGCCACGGCGTCGTGAGCATGTACACCCACGGCAGGAAAGGCCGCACGTCGGCGTACACCTTCCAGTAGACGGGCGGACCCTGCAGGTAGTTGAACCACGCCGTTGGAAAGTCGTCCCAGAAGAAGCCGAGGCGCGGAAGCAGAAGGCCATGGGCCAGGACGATCGCCGCCAGAAGTCCAAGCGGGAACACCCGGGACCTGCCGCTCATGGATGCCATCCGTCTCCGAAGTGCGTTCATGAT
>DYIS01000315.1:2778-3098 GCA_020723545.1 Ktedonobacter racemifer | reverse complement strand
GCGGCGGGCCTACAAGGAGACGGGATATGAAGCGGTGGCCCAGGACACCGGCGCAACGCTAAATCTAAATACCAACAGCGTGCATCTGGCCAACCCCAGGGGCAAGCTGATCAAGCGCTTTGAGGTGATGCAGGCCGTAGTCGGCGCAGATGCGATCGTCACCTTGCCTAAGCTCAAGACCCACGTTTTCACCCATTTCACCGGAGCCACCAAGATCCTCTTCGGTGTTATACCAGGGGTGACCAAGGTTGGCTATCACACCAAACTCCAAAACGTGGAGCGGTTCTCGGAGATGCTCATTGACTTGCTCACGTTGTTGC
>DYIS01000315.1:0-2768 GCA_020723545.1 Ktedonobacter racemifer | reverse complement strand
CCGCCGCGGCTGGCGATCATGGACGCGGTGGTGGGGATGGACGGAGACGGGCCCTCAGGCGGGCGGCCCAGGTCGGTGGGCCTGATCATGGCCAGCCCCGACAGTGTGGCGCTGGACGTGGTGGCCACGACCGCCGTTGGCATCAAGCCTCTGTCTGTGCCGATATTGCGGGCCGCGGTGGATCGAGGGCTAACCAGGGGCCATATAAGCGATAGCGAATTGCGAGGAGAGAGGCTTAAGGACGTCCAGGTGGCCGATTTCCTGCCCGCCCAGACCAGCCGCCTGGAGCTAAGCCGTCTGCCTGGTTTCTTGCGCCGCTGGGTCACCGATCAACTGGTGGCCCGGCCGGTGGCTAACCCGTTGCGGTGTACTGGCTGTGGCACGTGCTTTGTCGACTGCCCGGTGAAAGCCATCACCATGACCGATAGCGTGGCGGTGGTGGATCAGGGTATCTGCATCCGCTGCTATTGCTGCCATGAGTTTTGCCCCGACAGGGCCGTTCATCTGGTGCCGGGCCGCGTGAGCCGGTTCTTTGCTAGTAAAGAACGATGAGCGATGTGGCGGTTTCCTTTGACCTGGATGGGGTCTTGATGCCCAGCCCGCTGCGGCAGACGGTGTTTGCCCAGTTGTGGAAGGTCCTGGGAGAGTTCTGGGCATACAAGCAAGGGATTTCCCTGGAAGAGGCCCAGGCCCAGTTGGTGGATATGGTGTGGGGCCAGCGCAGCCGCCGCATCGCCGCCGGAGATCTGGTGGGGGCCTATGACTGGGACGCCATCATCGGTTTCGTGGCTCGCTCGCTAGGATATAGAGAGGGGTTTTCCATCGCCCAGATGGTGGAGGAGCGTTGCCGGGACGCTCAGGGCCTGCCTGGCTATCCGGAGGTTCCCGGCGTGCTGGGCCGGTTGAGCGAGATGGGGGTCTACATGGTGGTCATCACCAACGGCTATGCCCGGTATCAGATGCCCGTGCTGCGGGCCCTGGGCCTAGTGCCGTATTTTCAGCGCATCGTCACCTCGGACCTGGTGGGCCACGCCAAGCCGGAGAGGGAGATCTTCCAGTATGCCTTTGACGACGTTGCACCTGACCGACGCTATCACGTGGGCGACACGCTGTCCCAGGACGTGGCCGGGGCCAATGCGGCGGGGGTCCGCTCGATCTGGCTCAACCGGGACCTGCCTGAGAGCTTTCGTGCCAGGGCTCCATCCCAGCGGTCGGGATTGACCGGCTTCCTGGAGTATATGGAGTCGGTCTTGAAGCAGGAAGAGGCTCTTCCTACAGCCCAGGTGCCCTTGGTCCCCCAGTACGTAGTGTGGCGCCTGGAAGAGGTCGAGGCGCTCGTCGGGGCTTAGCCGGGCACTATAGAAGGTTCTTTACTAGTAAAGAAAGCGGTCACATGTCAGAACTGATCCTGGGCATCGACGGCGGCGGCACCAAAACGGTCTGTGTCCTGGCGGACGACCGAGGGAAGGTCCTGGGCCGTGGCCATAGCGGCTCGTCGAACTACAACAGTGTGGGGATCGAAAGGGCCCGGAGGTCGCTCCTGGATGCCGTGGCCGGAGCCTTTGCCGCCGCGGGCCTGGCCGAACGAGAGGTGGGAGCCATCTGCCTGGGGCTGGCCGGAGTAGATAGGCCGGCCGATGTGCGTCTGATCCAGGAGACCATGGGCAGTGCCAACCTGGCCCGCAAGGTGGTCATCGTCAACGACGCCGAGGTGGCCCTGGTCGGAGCCACGGAAAGCGGCCGTGGGGTGGTGGTGATCGCCGGGACTGGTTCCATCGCCTTCGGCATAAATCGGAGAGGCGAGAAACGCCGGGCTGGCGGCTGGGGGCCGATCCTGGGTGACGAGGGCTCTGGCTACGCCATAGGCCTTGGTGCCCTGGTCTCTATCCTGAAGGCCCACGATGGCCGGGGACCGAGGACCTCCCTCACCCCCTTGATTGTGGAGCACTGGAAGCTGTCCAGGGTAGACGACATTGTGGGACGGGTCTACGTGACACCGCCGCCACGCCGTGAGATCGCGGCCCTGGCTCCCACGGTGGCTAAGGCCGCCCGCGCTGGGGATGAGGTGGCCCGCGATATTTGGCGGCGGGCAGGCCTGGAGCTGGCCCAGGCTGCAGTTGCCGTCATCCGGGGGCTCGACATGTCCCAGGAGGTCTTTGAGGTTGCCACCGCCGGAAGTGTCTTCAAAGCCGGGGAACTGATACTCTCCCCGTTTCGGTCAGCGATCAGAGAGGTTGCCCCAGGAGCCCTCGTCGTCAAACCGCGCAGCGAGCCGGTCATGGGCGCCGTTCGCCTGGCCCTGGCGGCCCTGGAGCCGGAGTGATTTCTTTACTGTTAATAGAGTTGCGCCCGATGCCTGGCCAGACAATTGACCGGCTCTGACCCTGATGTTATAATTGTT
This sequence comes from Ktedonobacter racemifer, assembly GCA_020723545.1. Classification (GTDB taxonomy): domain Bacteria; phylum Chloroflexota; class DTOL01; order DTOL01; family JACQYG01; genus JACQYG01. Next base: position 367 of record DYIS01000315.1, on the reverse strand, counting down.
TCAGGGGAAGTGTCGGAATTGGCAGACGAGCATGACTTAGGATCATGTGCCGCAAGGCGTGGGGGTTCAAATCCCCCCTTCCCCACCAGTGCGGTCGGATGGGGAAGCGTGGAGAGCGGGATCGATGGCGCGATGATTTTCGCCCACGGTTAGCCCCGGTACCCGCTCCATCACCATCGCGCTTATGGCTCTTACACTAGAGCCTTTTTTTATGCTATAATTGCCTGACCGAGAGGTCAATTCTGTGAGAGGAGCATAGATAGCCAGTTGAAGGTTTCCACAGAAATAACCCCTGACTGCCAGGCCGTCTTGACCGTAGAGGTGGAGCAGGAGCGGCTGGACCAGGCTCGGGAAGAATCCTATCGCC
>DYIS01000314.1 GCA_020723545.1 Ktedonobacter racemifer | reverse complement strand
CGGGCGCTTTGCTGCCATGACACAGCCCATAGTTATCTTCAGAGGATTAGCCAGGCCATCACTGGGGCAATACGAGGAGCCCAGAATGCGCTCGGATAGGGCCGGTTGGAGTTCTCGGGCCTCCTTTGAATTCAGAAAGTATACCTCCAAACCGGAGGCTTTAAGCCGGTTCACCAGGGAGGAGACGAATTCCACCTCGGCTTCCGTCTGGGCTGTGATCATGCCGCCGTCACGCTTGAACCCAATGTCGTAGCCTAACTCCTCGCTGAGCCCATAGTACAACTTTAGACTCTCCAAAGCCAAGGCAAGCTTGGGGCCGAGGGTCTTGGTCTGCATTTGGATGCCATCGGCGCAGGCGCTGGAGGTACCTGAGGCGATATCCCCGCGCTCCACCAAGGCCACTTTCACCCCCCGTTTGGCCAGATAGTAGGTGACCGAGGAGCCGATAATCCCACCTCCAATCACTACCACCTCCGAGCCCGGTAGCATCATTTCCCACTCCGTTGTACGAAGCCAAGAGAGTGAGCCTGTCGGCCCACGCATCGTTTAGGCAGAGTGCTTGCAGGCATCATCCTTCCACTCCCGACAGAAAGCTCAGGTTAATGGGGCGACACGGCGGCCGATAGGTAGCCGGCAGTATCTCGGCCGGGCTCTGCCCAGTCTCCTCAGCCAGTATCCTGGCGATCAGGCGTTGGCAGGTCTGCCCCTGGCAGAGGCCCATACCTGCCCGGGTACGGATCTTGACGCCGTGCAAAGTGCGCGCCCCCGCCTGGATGGCCTCCCGTATCTCACTCTCCAGCACCTCCTCGCAGCGACAGAGAACCTTGTCCTCGATCACCGTTTCCCACTCCTCTTGATACTTCGCACCACCTGGGCGAATTCCTTGGGTATCGCTATGGAGATCACCGGGGTACGGTCGTAGCGTGGGGGGTTCTGCACCCGCACCACGCGCCCCCGTGCCACCACATGCCCCTCCCTGTCTACGGCCTCCACCTCGGTCCCCACCTTGGGCAGAGGCAGGTACTCATAGGGGAAGGCCACCAGCGTTTCCGTCGGCGAAAAGGTCAGGTCTACCAGGAAAATGGCCAACCCAGGGCAGGCCGGCAGGCACAGGCCGCACCCGTTACACTTCTCCGCGTCCAAGACTGGCAGGTCAGTAATGGTCGGGGCGATGCTGATGGCCCCTCGGGGGCAGGCCCCCACGCACGGGTCGCAAGGGATCTGCTGCATGCACTCGATGACAGCTACCTTTCCGCTCCGTAATCGTTCTTGGCTCGGGTAACCTGGACTCCCTGCCAATTCCTCCAGAGAGAGGACACCGGTGACAACAGTGATCCTGCTCCTCGTCAAATCCTGGCAGCTTTTAGAGACGTCGGGAGGCTCCTGTTTGGCCAGCTGGCCACGGCACTCCCCCAGGAGCCTCTCCTTAGCCCGCTGCCGCTTCTCGCCGAAAGGCCCCAGGCGCAGGCTATCCAGGCGTTGGCGGACCTCGGCCTTGCGGCTGATTGCCTCCTCTCTCAGGTAGCCCAGGGCCTCGGCGGCGGCCAGGCCGGCCAGGCGGCCCTCCTCCATAGCCGAGTTGGCCTCCTCTATCCCAGTGATATCGCCGGCCACGTAGAGGCCGGGCAGGGTGGTCTCCATGTTCTCGTCATGCAGCGGCACGAAACCGCCCAGGTCTGGAATGTAGGCGAAACCACAACCGGCCATCCAGCCCAGCTCTGCCAGCGGGGTCAGGCCTACTGCGAGGCAGACGGTATCCACCCCCAGTCGCCGCTCTGTCCCTGGGATCGGCTGCATCTGCTCGTCCACCTGGACGATGGTGGCAGCCTCCACCTGCTCTCGCCCGTGAGCCTCCCGGATGGTGTGGGAAACCAGGATGGGGACACCGGCCCGCCTGATCTTGGCGGCGTGGACAGCGTAGCCACCAATCTGGTCCATGGCCTCGATAACGGCCACTACCTCGCCCCCCGCCTGGAGCAACTGGTAGGAGACGATGAGGCCGATATTCCCGGCTCCCACCATGAGCACCCGCTGGCCGGGCAAGACGCGGTGGATATTCATCATCGTCTGGGCCGCTCCCGCCGTCATCACCCCCGGCAGGGTCCAGCCGGGGAAGCTCAAGGCGTTCTCCGAGGCGCCAGTCGCCAGGATGATCTTCTTGGCCCGCACGGTCTGCGCGCGACCATCCCGGATGACGGCCAGGGTATGGTTCCCAAAGAGGCCCCACACCGGGATGTTGAGCCAGGTCTCCACGCCGCTCTCTTGGGCCTCGTCCAGCAGGCGGCAGCCGATGTCTATCCCCCGTACCGCGGCGTAGTGGGCCTTAGAGCCAAAGAACTTGTGGATCTGCTTGAAGAGTTGCCCCCCTGGCTTGCGGTTCTCGTCGAGGAGGAGCACCTTCGCTCCTGCCCTGGCCGCCTCGATGGCCGCCGAAAGACCTGCCGGGCCAGCCCCGACCACGGCGATCTCCACCTCATGCATCGGCTCTCTCCCACCTCCCTAGGCCCTCCTGGGTCTCGATTTTCATCCCTGCCCCCACCGTGGTTACGCAGGTGCGCACGTTGGGGATGCCGTTCACGATCATGACGCAATCGGTGCAGCGGCCGATGCCACAGTAGAACCAGCGCGGCTCCCGGCGCTTGACTGTGGTGCGGCAGCGCTGAATGCCATGGGCCAGCAAGGCAGCCAGGATCGGCTCGCCCTCCAGGGCCTCCAGGGGATGACCATCGAAGGTGATCTCCACTGTCCTCCCCTCCGGTAACTTGCCCAGGATGGGATGATCCACAACCCGCATATGCCACACTCCTACCCGGCGAGGCTGCCGATCTCTAGTAGCACCTTGCGTAGCTCCTGCCGGGCCTTCTCGGAGAGCTTGCCCACCGGGGACCGAGCAGGGCCAACGGGCCGGCCGATCATGATCATGGCCTCCTTGATGACTGCCGGGAAGGTACCCAGGGTGAGGGCAGCCCGCAATGGCGAGAGACGGTTCTGAGCCGCCAGCGACCGTGCGAAATCGCCAGCCACGAACGCATTGTAGAGCTCCATGACCAGGTCCGGGGCCACGTTGGCTATGGCAGCCACGATCCCCTTGGCCCCGATGG
>DYIS01000313.1:2902-3149 GCA_020723545.1 Ktedonobacter racemifer | reverse complement strand
GCCCTCGATCGCCAATGCAGTTCTTTGACTCCTCATCGAACGGCTCTCTTGAAACCCCCGAGAGATTTAGGAGGTCATATGCGTGGCTCGCCGACCCATAGTCCACAAAGAAAAAGTGTGTCCAAGGATACTTGATGAGCTCCTCGCCCTTCTCGTCTGGCCATTTCCACCGGCCGAAGGACCATTTGGCTGCCATGTCTTCCGCCGGGGGCCTCGTCCAGGTGCTGGATTTAGCACATACGGTGAA
>DYIS01000313.1:955-2892 GCA_020723545.1 Ktedonobacter racemifer | reverse complement strand
GCCCCTGCCTCTGCCCCCAGCGAAGGGGCAGGGATCAGGATTGTGGACACCAGGGCCATAGCGACAACAGCCGCCAGCGGTGAGGGGATCGAAACGCTTTTCCTTTTGCCCTCTTTGCACGGGTCTCTGAAACAGAATATTGCCGGCGAGTTGAAAATTGCATTCGGTCATACAAGATCATCGGGGCAAAGTCGAATCGGCCGACACCGCAATACCGATGCCACTGGGACACGAGAATGGTTGTTCTAGCCCCGTTCTTCACCCCAGACCTAATAGGTGATCGGGCGAGATGTATCGTCTTTGATTCGTTGGCCACTCTTAACGACTTGCGGGTGCTGACGCTGTCGCTTGATCATCGAGCTTGCTTTCAAGGATAGATGGTCCCATGGTCAAAAGAACTGTGCCATCCGCCTCATCCACAATTGCAGCTCTCACCCGATGGGGCTGACGCAAGGTCGGAACGGCGAATACCGCCGTAGCCTTGCGGTGTTTATACTCCGCCGCAAAGCACAGGAAGAGCCAGCATCCCTCGCGCCAGTGATCCAACAACTCCGACTTAAGAAACCCCGAGAGGGTCCGGAAGGAGGCACTCTCCCGCAGTTGCTGCTGGGTTTCAGACAGTGGCACGGCGGCGGTGGCGCAATCATCTTCAGCTCGGGCTTGATCCGCCAATGCTGGTGACTTGATCCAAGCCCAATCTAACTCCGGCGAAAGGCCAATGAACAGGAGTGCCTCCGCTGCCACTAAGTTCAGGTACCATGGTCTCGCAGCAAGAGCCATCAACCAGAAATCTTGCGCCTTCCATCCCACCACGGTGAGCACTAAAACGAGCCCGGCCCGCACTAGGGTATGCCAGGAGACTGCTACCTCGCGCCCGCCGAGGCATCCGCATGGCCGGCCTGGATCTGCCTTCACCGAAAAGAACAGATAAACGATAAACGCGGTAGCAAGGCCAGTTGTCGACCTTATCTCCCACCAGAGATGGGGTGGTAAGAGAAGAAGGAGCGCCACTGTAATTTCCACCACGCCAATCAGCCGATAGATAGTCTGAGTTGTGCTTTTCTGTCGGAACAATAGCGAGAGCGCTGATCGGGCAGCGATTTCCCTTGCCCTCGGGACGAAGACCTTCCAGACTCCCGCCCAGAGCAGGGTCGTTCCGATCATCAATGGTTGAAGGTCTGCGATTGCCTCCAATATCTACTCACCTCGAGGCCCACACCAGATAATGGTCTTTTCGCTTAATCAGATAGAGATGTCCCGTGAGGGACGCTAAACGAGCAGCATCCGGATTTTGACATGGTCCTGGGCACAGTTTAACCCACCATGATCGCTCCAGGATCTCCTTCCCACAGGCGTTGGCAAGGAGATCCGCGTACGGCGAAGCGCTGGCCGGCTGAGGAGCTTCCACCCAGTCCCGGGGCCACGGCTCCCGGCGCCATCCTCCTGGCGATAGAAGAGGCCAGAAAGCCGGATCGCTGACGCGGCGCATCATGTCAAGGTCACCGGACCCCAAACGAGTGAGCACCTCAAGGACCGCGTTGAGGGGCAACTGACCCGCTTGCTCGAGCCCAGCCGGGTTAGGGCATCCCATTGACAAGGGAGACAGAACAACCCCCTCTGTGACCGGAAGGGGGGGCGGGTAGATGTCCGTCGAGAAGCCCGACGGTGCGATCCAGGGCGTCGGCGTGGCCGTTGGTGGCGGAGTGGCCGTGGGTGCCAACTTGCGAAGCTGCGCCAGGATATCCTCCTTTTCCTTTGCGGGATCCATTGGCGTCTGGATGGCCATGGGCCTCCCTAATGTCGGTGTGGTCGTGGGGGGTACGAGCGTTAGGGAGGGTGCAGATGACATCGGCATCGGCCCGCACCCGGCCAGTCCCCCACTACTCAGAAGGGCCGCGGCAAGCAGGGCCAGGAGGGCTGCCAGCGGGACACCCAGT
>DYIS01000313.1:0-945 GCA_020723545.1 Ktedonobacter racemifer | reverse complement strand
TTTCTTTTCCCACATACAAACCAGTTCCATGACCACCCTCCTTAATTATGGAACTACGGACAAAGGACTGTGACTTGGACGTCACAAGAGAAGCAGCCCCGGCTTGCTGGGTCGTAGAAGTAAGCAAAGGTTGGTCTCGTCAAGTCTATCACCGCCCCGACGTACCCACGGCAATCGGAACACTGTCGGCCGCAGGTCTCTGGAGAACAACCCGCGCAATTTGCCTTCTGACACGGACCACAGTCCGCGATGTAAACAGTTCGAGACCAACCCTGACAAAGGTCAAGGACATTCACATCCTTTCCGCACCACAAATAGATTTGATCCTTGCATCCTTTCGAGCAATCACAACAGCTCGGTGAACAGCACCCACAAGTATCTAAGGCAGGCCAGGCGGCCTGATCGCTTCGGGAGGTGTTGCAGGTCTCACACCGCCCTGCTCCTGTAGAGCAATTGAACCACGAAGCATAACCGGAATACGTGTACGTACAGTATGGGCCGAACGGTTCTAACTGAGCTGTGCCTAGTACCTGTGGTACGGTTCCAGGGCGGCTAATAGCGCGTTGCGCATGATAAAGATAAACGAGGGTCGCCTGAAGCCCCTCTGAAATCTGTTCCCCTATTGCGTCCAAATAATCCCCTTCCGAAATCGCCCCATCGCTTTTGCCCTTAAGGTTGCCCGTCATGGCATCCTCGTAAATGGTGCGCTCGCTTACCTCCAGCATCAGCTCGGCTTGAGGTGTATGGAGGTCGCTCACCCGCAGAACGTATCTGTTCTTCTCGACACGGATCACCCTCCCTTTGACCCTGGTAAGATTTGACCAGACGCGAAGGGCGAGTCCGCGCGGCGCGAGGGCTTTTATCATAAGGTCATCACCTTTCATCAAGGCATGGGGTGAACTCTCGCCGCCCTTCCAGAAAGTTGTATTCCCATTGATGAACAGG
>DYIS01000009.1 GCA_020723545.1 Ktedonobacter racemifer | reverse complement strand
GGAATGATCTCAGCGAACTCCGCGCTCTTTGCGGTGAATGCTCTCGTTGGTTTGACGCGAAGGTTCACTGGTAAACGGCCTTGGGGATGGGGGGTCGACCGCATCAGATCCCGCGGGGAGGGGGATTGAAGACCTTTTGGCACCGGGGCAGGGGATCGGGCGAGGCGAGGGGTTCCAGCTTCTACTGCACCGCCCTGGACGTAGGCACCGAGTTCGCCAAGGCCCTGGTCTGTGAGATCAAGAACGGCCAGGGCCATATTTTGGGCGTGGGGCGTCAGCGCCAGACCGAGCACGAGATGCAGGAGGGCAGGGTCACCGACATCGACGCGGTGGTAGCCAACTGCGACGTGGCCCTGCGCCAGGCCGAGGACATGACCGAGGAGATCTGTGGCCGAAAGGTGGTGCCCGACCAGACCGTCATCGGCATCGCCGGGGAGTTCGTCAAGGGGGCCGCCTATACCGTTCAGTGTCAACGGCCGAAGGCCACCTCGCCCCTGGCGGTGGGAGAGCTGGAGGGCATCGTCCGGCGGGCCGAGCGCCTGGCCTTGAGCCAGGTGCGCCAGCAGCTTTCCTGGGAGACCGGCACGCCTGACGCGGCCATCAGCCTGGTGAACGCCGCCATCGTGGAGGTGGTCATCGACGGCTACCGGGTGGTGAACCCCCTGCGTTTCCAGGGGAAGAACCTGCAAGTGACGGTGTTCAACGCCTTTGCCCCCCTGGTGCACATCGGAGCCCTCAGGACTGTCGCCGCGGAGCTGGAGTTGGAGCTCGTGGCGGTGGTGGCCGAGCCCTACGCCGTGGCCCGGTGCCTGGGTACCGGCGATGCCATCTTCGTGGACGTGGGGGGCGGCACCACCGACATCGCCCTGGTGCGCAACGGCGGCATCCAGTCCACTCGCAGCTATGCCCTGGGCGGCCGGGCCTTCACCAAACGGCTGGCCTTGGCCGTGGGCCTGCCTTACCAGCGGGCGGAGGAGCTCAAACTGGACTACGCCCGGGGCAAACTGGAGAAAGCCCGGTCGGCCGAGGTGAGGAAGGCCCTGGCCCCGGAGGTCACTACCTGGCTGGATGGGGTGGAGCTGATCCTGGAGGAGATGGCGGGGAATGAGCCATTGCCTCCCCGTTTCTACCTGTGCGGTGGCGGCAGCGCCCTGCCGGAGATCGTGCAGTGCCTGCGGGCCCATCCCTGGCACAAGAAGCTGCCGTTTTCGCGCTATCCGGACGTGAACGTGATCAAGCCCCAGGAGGTGGTGGGCCTCTTGGACCGAACCCGTCTCCTGGTGAGTCAGCAGGACATCACGCCCATGGCCCTGTCCTACCAGGCGGCCAACATGGATCGCGACACCAGCATTCAGGAACAGGTGTTGCGGCGGGTTATCAAGGCCATGAAAATTTAGCTGTCAGCGATCAGCCGTCAGGATTTGCCAGAAGCTGATCGCTGATGGCTGAAGGTTTACCTTTGGAACAGCTAATCTACCTGGAACTGGACGACGACCTGACCACCATACGGGACAAGCTGGAGCACGCCAAGGCAAAGCGCGTGGTCCTGGTGCTGCCCGACCGGTTCAAGGTCCTGGCCAACCAGATAAACTGCAAGCTCCTGCAGCGGTACGCCTCCAACCTTGCCCTGGAGCTGGTCCTGGTGACAGTTGACGGAGCCACCCGGAGCTTTGCCCGGGCCGCCGGGCTGGCCGTTTACAGCTCGGTGGATCAGGGAAGGGAGGAGGTGGCGTCTCCGGAGCCCATCCGGGAGGAGACCAGGCCGGCGGCCGCGGCCAGGGCCCCACGTCCCCCCCGTGCCGCGGCGCCCGTCTCCCAGCCGCTGCTGACCAACCAGGTGCTCCTGTCCCTGGCTGCACTCCTGGTCCTCCTGGTGCTGAGCGGCGCACTGGGCCTCTTCTTGTTGCCCAGTGCGGAGGTGGTGGTCTCTCCGGCCTCCGAGCCCATCTTGGAGACCCTGGCGGTGAGGGCGAGCGTTGATTTCAAAGAGGCCAGCCTGGACAGGCTGGAGCTCCCCGCCAGCGTGGTGGGGGTAGCCCTGGAGGACTCTGCCCAAACCGACACCACCGGCAAGAAGTTCATCCCGGACAAGAAGGCCAAGGGGACGGTGGTCTTCGTGAACAAGAGCCTGGCACCGGTGAGCGTCCCGGCAGGGACGATGGTCTCCACCAGCTCGGGCGATCGCGTGCGTTTCCGAACCCTGGCGCCGGCCAACCTCCAGGCAGTGGTGTGGGACAAGGCCCGGGTGGAAGTGGAGGCGGTGGAGCCCGGGAAGGCCGGTAACGTGCCCAGGGGGACCATCAACCTGGTGGAGGGGCCCCTGGCGGTGGTGGTGGGGGTGACCAATGACGAAGACGCCAAGGGTGGCGAGGACAAACAGGTCCGCTACGTGACCAAGGAGGACCGGGCACGCCTGCGAGACAGCCTGACCGAGAAGCTCAAAACCGCCGGCACGGAAGCCATCCGGGCCAACGTGAAGAAAGAGGACCTGCTACTGGCGCCGACCATCACCGTCACGGTCCGTCGACCGGGGGACTACGACAAGGACCTGGACCAGGTGGCGGACAAGGTTTCCCTATCCCGGATGCAGGTGGAGGTGTCGGGCCTGGTGGTATCCGGTGGCGAGATGGCGAAGATGGCCCGGCAGCTTCTGAAGTCGAAGGTAAAGGCCGGCTACGCCCTGGTTCCCGAAGAGATAGACTTCAAGGGGCCGGCGAACGTGAAATTCGAGGGCGGCGTGGCCTCATTCCAATTGACAGTGGCGGGGAGCCAGAGGGTCGAGATCAGCCCAGGCCAGGTCCTCGGTACGGTGCGTGGCAAGACGGTGGAAGCAGCCACCGAAACGTTGCTTCAGAGTTTCAAGCTGAACCGGGAACCCCAGATCACGCTGGAGCGGGGCTTTCTGGGGAGGCTCCCCCTGTTCGATTTTAAGATCCAGGTTACGGTGCTGGAGCAGTGAGGACGACACCCCAAGGAGCCTCCGGCCCCTTGGGGACCCCGGGAGGGTAGCGGGCCTTCTTTACCAGGCACCTTCATAGGGTGAATCCTAGCTGGTACACCTTCCAGGTGAAGCGAGGAAGCCCTGGAAGGTGTACCAGCCAAATGAGGCAAGGTTTATACCACAGAGTTATCCATGCGCCGCAGTGCGCCCTGACGCATGAAAATGGCAACGTTATTTTCCAGAGCGAGCGCAGAGATGGTAGCAGGCCAGTCGTATTGGCCGTGAGCCGCCCAACGCGGTTGGGCTCCTACCCCTCAAGTCGATGAGGTGGCCGATCCTCCCGCCCCGATCCAGATCGGGGCGGGAGGATCAACTGAAAAATGATGGTCATTTTCAAGGGAGGGAGACCGCGAGGGTGCAGAGATAGCAGCTAGCAGCTACCCGCTCCCTGCTATCTGCGCGGTGAGTGCTCTCGCCAGTTTGAGGCGAAGGTTCATTAGTAAAGAATCAGAGGCAGACATGGGACGCATCCTGGGCCTCGATCTGGGCGGGCGGCGCATCGGGGTGGCGGTAAGCGACCCCCAGGCCTTCCTGGCCCAGGGCCATTCAGTGCTGGAGTGCCAGGGCCGGAAGAAGGACCTGGAGGCGGTGGCCCAGTTGGCAGGCAAACTGGAGGTGGAGGCCATTGTAGTAGGGCACCCTTTGCTCATGGATGGTCGGGCCGGGGCCCAGGCGCGGCAGGCCCGGCGCTTTGCTTCTTTACTAGCAAAGAAAACCGGCCTCTCGGTGGTGCTCTGGGACGAGCGCCTTTCCACGGTGGAGATGGAGAGGATGATGGTGGAGGCTGGCCTGCGGCGCCAGGAGCGCCGGGAGAAGATCGACGCCGCCACGGCGCAGTTGATCCTCCAGTCATACCTGGATTTCCGGGCCCAGCAGACTGGACGTAATCATTAGAATGTTTTCTTTACCCATAAAGGCTAAAAGGGCTCTCCGCTTTGCGGGCTTCATGATCACTGTGGGGCTCATCTTGGGCTCCTGCGGCGGCATGGTCCTGGCTTTTCAAGGGCAGGTAAAAGGCAATTCCTCATCGGCTAAGATACTGGAGGGATTCCTGCTCGACGTGTACCTGTGGGCGAAGAAGGATGAGATCCAGGCGCCAGCCAGTGCGGACGCCAGCGAGGGAAGCTTCACCGTTCGCTCCGGCGACACCGCTGCCAGCATTGCCTCGCGCCTGCAGAGCCAGGGCCTGATCAGGGATGCGAACCTGTTCCGGCAGGTGGTGAAGAGCCGCGACCTGGGCGAGCGGCTGGAGGCAGGGGAGTACAGGCTGCGGCGCAACATGACCATGGACGAGATCATCGCCGCCCTGCAGCATGGCCAGCCCGGCGTGCTCAAGGTCACCGTCCGCGAGGGGCTGCGGGCCGAGGAGGTGGCGGAGCTTCTGGGCAAGCAGGGGCTGATGGACCAGAAGGAGTTCCTGAGAGCGGTGGCCACGGGCCGATACGACTATCCTTTTCTCCGGGACCGCCCCGCCGGCAGCTCCCTGGAAGGCTACCTTTTCCCGGATACCTACCACATCGCGGGCCGGCCCGGCGCCGAGGCCCTGGTGGGGATGATGCTGGAGGGCTTCGGCCAGCGCTTCACCCCGGCCATGCGCCAGCAGGCGGCCGAGCGCAAGCTGACCATCCATCAGGTGGTGACCGTGGCCTCCCTGGTGGAGCGGGAGGCCCAGGCCGCCAGCGAGCGGCCAATCATCGCCGCCATATACCTGAAACGCTGGGCCGCCGGCATGCCCCTGGAGGCCGATGCCACCGTGCAGTACGCCATCGGTTACCGGCCAGAGACGAAGCTGTGGTGGAACCCGCTGCAACTGAGCGAGCTACGCACTGTCCAGTCTCCCTATAACACCTATCTGAACCCCGGCCTGCCGCCGGGGCCCATTTGCAGCCCTGGTCTGGCCTCCCTGCAGGCGGTGCTGCAACCGGCCAAGACCGACTTCCTTTATTATTACGCCAAAGGCGACGGGACCCACGCCTTTGCCCGGAGCTTTGAGGAGCACCTGGAGAACCAAAAGAAGTACCAGAAATGAGGAGGAAACGTTCGATGAGAATTCGCAAGGCCGTCTTCCCCGCCGCCGGGCTGGGGACGCGCTTTCTTCCGGCCACCAAGGCTCAACCCAAGGAGATGCTGCCTTTGGTGGACAAGCCGATCATCCAGTACGTGGTGGAAGAGGCCGTGGCCTCCGGCATTGAGGAGATCATCATCGTCACCGGCCGGGGCAAACGGGCCATCGAGGACCATTTCGACATATCCTTCGAGCTGGAGTATTTCCTGAACCAGAAAGGCGACACCCAGGCCCTGAGGGAGATCCGTAGTATCTCCGACATGGCCACCATCCACTACATCAGGCAGAAAGAGCCCCTGGGGCTGGGCCACGCCATCCTGGTGGCCGAGGAGCTGGTAGACGATGAACCCTTTGCCATCTTCCTCAGCGACGACCTCATCGAGGCCCCGACGCCCTGCATGAAGCAGATGATCGAGGTGTATGATCGCTACAAGTGCTCGGTCATTGCGGTTCAACGGGTGCCTAAGGAAGATACTGCTTCCTATGGCATCATCGAGCCTCGCCAGATCGAGGACAGGGTATACCAGATCTCCAATATGATCGAGAAGCCTGAGCCGAAGGAGGCGCCCTCAGACCTGGCCATCATCGGCCGCTACATCCTGACCCCCGAGATCTTCGAGTTCCTGGCCCAGGTGCCGGCAGGCAAGGGCGGGGAGATACAGCTCACTGATGGCCTCCGGGCCCTCCTGCGGCGGCAGGCCATCTACGGGTACGAGTTCGTCGGCACCCGCTACGACGCCGGGAGCAAGCTGGGTTTCCTCAAGGCCTCGGTGGAGTACGCTCTCCGGCGCCCGGACCTGGGCCCGGAGTTTCGAGAGTATCTCAAGGGGTTGAGTTTGAATAACGGTTAGGGATACAGGATAAGGATTGACGTTCCCCTGTCCAACGTGGTTGGACTCCTACCCGACGGGAGAGACGTGGAAGACATCGTTCAGCTAGCGGCAGAGGCTTTACGCCAGGGCCAGAGAGTGGCCCTGGCCACCGTGACCAGGGCGGTGGGATCAACGCCCCGGTCCCCCGGGGCCAAGATGCTGGTCTATCCCGATGGCTCCATCGCCGGCACTATCGGCGGGGCGGCAGTGGAGGCCCGGGTGATCCAGGAGGCCCTGGCGGCCATGGGGTCCGGGACGCCCAGGAACTTGTCCTACACCCTGGACGAGACGAAGAGCGACCTGGGCATGCTGTGCGGCGGCACCATGGAGGTTTTCGTGGACGTGCTGATTCCCAAGCCGGTGCTCCTAATCTTTGGCGCCGGGCACATCGCTCAGCCCCTGGCTCAAACTGGAGCTCTTATGGGGTTTGCGGTGACGGTGGTCGACGAGCGGGTTTCTTTACTAGTAAAGAATTTCCCGCAGGCCCAGCGCCTGGTGGCGAAGAAGGCAGCCGATGCTGTGGCGGAGCTTCCGATTGATGCCAGTACCTATGTCGTGATCGTCACCGGAGGCCACGATTCGGACGAGGAGGCCCTGCGTCGGGTGGCCGGCACCGACGCGGCCTACATCGGCATGATCGGCAGCTGCCGCAAGGTGAAGGTGGTCCTGGACCGGCTGGCGAAGGAGGGGGTTCCGGCGGAGAGGCTGGCCCGGGTTCGAGCGCCCATCGGGCTGGACCTGGGGGCGGAGACGCCGGAGGAGATCGCCCTTTCGATCGTGGCCGAGATAGTCAAGGTCAAGAAGGGCGGCAGCGGCGAATCGCTCTCCAGGAATTCTTTGCTAGCAAAGAAAACATGACCACGGCTCTGGGTGATGTGATCGTGCTGATCAAAGGCGGGGGTGACCTGGCCAGCGGGGTGGCTCACCGGCTCCACCGGGCGGGCCTGCGGGTGGTCATTACCGAGTTGGAGCACCCCACGGTGATCCGCCGGACAGTGGCCTTTGCCAACGCGGTCTTTCAGGGACAGACGAGCGTGGAGGGCGTCACCGCCCGGTTGGCGGCCAGCCCTATGGACGTGCCTTCGGCCTGGTCAGAGGGCGTGATACCGGTATTAATCGATCCCGAGACTCAGGCCCTTGGCGTCCTGTGGCCCGGCGTCCTAGTGGACGCCATCATGGCCAAGCGCAACACCGGCACCCGGCTGGCCGATGCGCCCATCGTCGTCGCCCTGGGGCCTGGCTTCGCCGCCGGGGTGGACTGCCACGCCGTGGTGGAGACCCAGCGGGGCCACCATCTGGGACGGGTGATCCTGGAGGGCGCCGCTGCCCCGGACACCGGGGTGCCCGGTGAGGTGGAGGGGTACGGCCAGGAGAGGGTGCTCCGGGCGCCAGCGGCCGGGGTCTTTCAGGGTATGAAAGAGATCGGCGACATGGTGAAGGCGGGGGACACGGTGGCCCTGGTGGCTGGCCGGCCGGTGGTGACCAGCATCGGCGGCGTGCTCCGGGGCCTCCTGGCCGACGGGCTCCAGGTGAGGCCTGGAATGAAGGTGGGCGACGTGGACCCCCGGGGGGAGAGAGAGTACTGTTTCACGATCTCGGACAAGGCGCGGGCCATCGGCGGCGGTGTGCTGGAGGCGATCCTCTACCTGCTCTCGCGGCGTGGTCCCCAGGCCATCCATCAGTGAAAGGATAGCGGTTTGCGTATTCTATTCGTCCTCAAGCAGGTGGACAACGATCACCTGGGTATCCTGCACCTCTCCAGCGTCCTCAAATCGGGAGGACATGAGGTGGAGCTGGTCATCGGCGCAGCCCAAGACCCAACGGAGGTGGCTGCCCGCTGGCGGCCCGACATCGTGGCCTACAGCGTCTTCACCGGCTCCCAGCACTACTATCTTGATGTAAACCGGCACATCAGGGCCCGGCAAAAGGTCTTCTCCGTCTTTGGTGGGCCACACCCCACCTTTTTCCCAGAGCTGATCCAGGAAGATGGCGTGGACGGCATTTGCATCGGTGAGGGCGAAGGGGCTTTTCTGGAGCTAGCCAATGCCCTCCAGTCTGGACAGCCGGTGACGGGCATTGCCAACTGGTGGATCAAGGAGAATGGCGTTATCTACGAAAACGCCCCGGGCCACCTGGTGGAGGACCTGGACCGCCTGCCCTTTCCTGATCGGGCCCTGCTCTACGAGCGCTACGCCCCCAGCCGCTACAATCCCTTGAAGCCGTTCATAACCGGCCGGGGTTGCCCATACAATTGCACCTATTGTTTCAATCATTCCTTCGCCAAGCTCTACCGTGGGAAGGGACGGATGGTCCGCCAGCGCAGCGTGGATAACGTGCTGGCGGAGATGTCCTGGGTGCTGGAGGCCTATCCCTTTCAACTGGCCCTCTTCATGGACGATACCTTCATCGTTTCCCGGGAGTGGGTGGCCGAGTTCGCGGAGAAGTACCCGCGGGTCATCGGCAAGCCTTTCTGGTGCCAGGTCCGGGCCAACCTGGTGAGCGACGACGTTGTCCGCCTGCTCAAGCAGGCCGGCTGCGTCAGCGTAAGCATGGGCGTGGAGGCGGGGAACGACGAGCTGCGCAACCGCGTGCTCAACCGCAACATGTCCAAGGAGACCATCATCCGGGCCTGCCAGCTCCTGGGTGCCCAGGGCATCGCGGTAATGACCACCAACATGTTGGGCCTGCCCGGTGGCTCCCTGGCGGCGGACCTGGAGACCCTGGAGTTGAACCGGGCCTGCAAGCCGGCCTACGCCTCGGCCCTGCTCTTCCAGCCCTATCCCCGCACTGCCCTGGGCGAGTATGCTCAGCGAGAGCACTTGATGGAAGGGACCTTCGACGATATATCCTTCTCCGCCACGGCTCACTCGGTGCTGCGTTTCAGCGATGCCCGCGAGAAGCGGCAGATCGAGAACTTGCAAAAGCTCTTCGCCGTGGGGGTAGAATGGCCATTCCTGCTGCCGCTCATCAGGCTGCTCCTCAAGCTGCCGTCCAACCGGCTATACTGGCTCATTTACAAACTCTGGAAGGGATATGCCCTCAAAAACCGGTTGCACCCGCACCGGCTCTCCACGCGGGAGTTCCTGCGTTCGCTTACCCACTTCCTGCAGATAGACGCGGACTAGCCGCTCTACCCCCATGCGCACTGAACGAGTTTACAAGACCGAGGCCATTGTCCTGAAGCGACTGGACCTGGGCGAAGCCGACAAGATCGTGACCGCCTACACCCCTTACCTGGGCAAGATCCGGGCGGTGGCCAAGGGCGTGCGCCGGCCCACCAGCAAGATGGGCGGCCATTTGGAGCCCTTCACCCACTCGCGCCTGCTCGTGGCCACCGGCCGGAACCTGGACATCATCACCCAGGCCGAGACCATCCACTCCTTCCGGGAGTTGCGGGAGAACCTGTGGCGCCTATCCCACGCCTGCTACCTGATGGAGCTCTTGGACGGCTTCACCGAGGAGCGGTTGGAAAACCGCCCGCTGTTCGAGTTGCTTTTGGAGGTCCTGGGTCTCCTGACCACGGTCAAAGACCTGCAACTCCTGATGCGCTACTACGAGGTCAAGCTCCTGGAGCACCTGGGGTATCGGCCTCAATTGCGAAGCTGCGTCTCCTGCGGCAGGGCTTTGGAGCCGCGGGTCAACGTCTTCAGCCCTGCCCTGGGTGGAGTTCTGTGCGTGGACTGCCGCCATAAAGACCTATCCGCGCCTGACCTGAGCCTGGATGGGCTCAAGGTGTTGCGGTTCCTGCAGGACAACCCCTATCCCGGGGCCAGCCGCCTGCGCCTGGGCCCTGACGTTCAAGCCGAGATCCAAACCCTCCTGGGCGGCTACCTGCGCTACCTCCTGGAGCGAGACCTGAAATCCACCGAGTTCCTACGCACTCTGCGCCGCCAGGGAGTGATGCCGTAAGGGGCGGGCGTGAGTTCTTTTAGTTAAATAACTCGGCTTAGGAGACTTGACAATGGTTTGGCCGCTCTGCTATAATGCCCGCTTGTGGAATCGAGGCTGGGAGCCTCCATTTGCTATGTCATGAGGAGCTTGCTCGGTGAGCGATCAATACGCCATCGTGGAGACGGGCGGAAAACAATACAGGGTCTCGGTGGGCGACAAGGTGGACGTGGAGAGCCTGCCCTTTGAAGAAGGTGAGTCAGTGGAGCTGGACCGGGTGCTCCTGGTGGCCGGCGGCGGGCAGGTGAAGGTCGGCCAGCCCACGGTGCCGGGCGCCAAGGTGAAAGCCACCGTAGTGGCCAACGACCGAGGCAAGAAAATCGTCGTTTTCAAATACAAGCCCAAGGTGCGCTATCGCCGCCGGCTGGGCCACCGCCAGGACTTTACCAGGCTGGAGATAAACGAGATCATAGCGTAGCGGTTCGGCAGATCAATGGAGGTACCGACGTGGCTCATAAAAAAGGCGTGGGAAGCTCGCGAAACAACCGGGACAGCCAGTCCAAGCGACTGGGAATAAAGCGTTTCGCCGGTGAAGCGGTGAGAGCCGGCACGATCATCGTTCGGCAACGGGGCACGGAGTTTCGGCCGGGCCGCAACGTGGGCCTGGGCAAGGATCACACCATCTATGCCACCATTGACGGTGCGGTGAAGTTTGAATTCGTGGCCAAAGGCAAGCAGCAGGTCAGCGTCTATGCCCGCCAGCCGGCGCAGCCTTGACATAAGCGAGGCCGGGCCTTATATTTAGAGGCCAGGCCTCATCTAAATGAGGACAGATGAAGAAAGGCATACATCCGGAGTATTTTGAGGCCCTGGTTACCTGCGCTTGCGGCAATACGTTCAAGACTGGCTCTACCAAGAAGATCCTGAAGACCGACGTTTGCTCCAAATGCCATCCCTTTTTCACCGGTGAGCAGCGTATCGTTGATACCGCTGGTCAGGTGGAGCGCTTCATGCGTAAGCTGGAGCGCAGCCAGAAGTCGGCCGCCGAAACCTAGTCGCTCCGCCCTTACAGGGTAGTTGCCGAGGCAGAGTGGCTCCCCCACTTTGCCTTTTTCTTTAACCGCTGTTATCTGGAGCAACGCATGCCCCAACCGCAAAAAGCCGGGTGGATCGAGGTGATCTGCGGTGGGATGTTCTCGGGCAAGAGCGAGGAGCTCATCCGCCGGGTGCGGCGGGCCCAGATCGCCCGGCAAAGGGTGCAGGTCTTTAAGCCATCCATCGATACCCGCTATTCCATTGGTGGCATCTCCTCCCACAGCGGCGCGTCGGCGGAGGCCATGTCGGTGCGGGACACCCGGGAGCTCGTCCAGGCCCTGGCGTCCGACGTAGACGTGGTGGCCATCGACGAGGTGCAGTTCTTCGATGCCGACATCGTGGAGCTGTGCTGCGATCTGGCGGATCGAGGCGTGCGGGTGATCGCGGCTGGGCTGGATCTGGATTTCCGAGGCGAACCCTTTGGCCCGGTCCCCACGTTGATGGCCCGGGCGGAGCGGGTGGACAAGCTGGCTGCCATCTGCATGTTATGCGGCGGGCCGGCCAGCCGCAGCCAGCGCCTCATCGACGGGAGGCCCGCCGCCTACGACGATCCCATAATCGCGGTGGGTGCCAGGGAGATGTACGAGGCCCGTTGCCGGCACTGCCACGAAGTGCCGCGAAGGCCGGGAGCAGGGGATAAGGGATAGGGATCATGAGTTTCCACTACGGTGGGCAGGCGGTCATGGAGGGGGTCATGGTGCGTGGCCAGAAGCACATGGCCGTGGCGGTGCGCAAGCCCTCCGGGGAGATCATTGTCCACAGCGAGCTGCTCAACGCTGCCATCTACACCCATCCCTTCTGGAAGCTGCCTTTCGCCCGGGGCCTGGTGCTGCTCTGGGATACGCTGGTCCTGGGGATCAGGACGATAATGTACTCCGCCGCGGTGGCCCTGGAAGAGGAAGACGTGCAACTCTCAGGCCCGATGATATGGGGGACGCTCTTCTTCGCATTGGCCCTGGCCGTGGGTGTATTCTTCGTGACGCCTCTCCTATTGATTAGCTTCGCTGACCGCTACATCGCGTCCTCACTCGTCAGCAATGTGGTGGAGGGTGCGGTTCGCATTGCTTTTTTCGTGGGATACATCGCCCTTATCGGCCTGCTGCCAGACATCCGGCGGGTGTTCGCCTACCACGGCGCCGAGCACAAGGCCATCAACGCCTACGAGGCGGGTGAACCGCTGGAGGCCCAGGCTGTAGAGCGGTACAGCACTGCCCACCCTCGATGCGGCACGAGTTTCTTGTTGGTGGTCCTGGTGGCCTGTATCCTGGTGTTCGCCCTCCTGGGCCGTCCGCCCATGTTCTGGCGCGTGCTCTCCCGGATTGCCCTGGTGCCGGTAGTGGCCGCCATCTCGTATGAGTTCATAAAACTGGCGGCGAACAATTTCCGTCTGTGGTGGGTGAGGGCGGCCATGGCGCCGGGCCTGTCCCTGCAGAGCCTGACCACCCGGGAGCCGGACCGCTCGCAGATCGAGGTGGCAATCACGGCGCTGAAGAAAGTACTGGCGCTGGACGGCGTGATATCAGAAGAACCCCAGGCAGAGCCCAGCGGGAGCGAATGAGGCTCTGGGCTTCCCGCGAAACTGGGCAATATTGGCCAGAAAAAAGTATTGACAAATGGCAATTCGAAGGCTAATATATCTCGGCATGGCCAAAAACAAGGCCTTTTGGGAGGTGAGTGATCGTGGACTCCGGTCCCAGTCACAGTTCCCGTACCGACGCCGGCCCGGCGTGGTGGCACAAGGGTGTGGCGGGAGACCAGAGGACAAGCGTAGACATGGGCAGAAAAGCTATAGAGTGGTGCGTTAGGGAGGGGTGCGATTGATTAGCTTCTGCAGGAGGTGATGTCCCGTCTCGCTCCACCGTGTTCCCCTCCGTACCTGCCTCTTCTCGTTTGTCTTCTGCAATTCCCTGATCGGCATCTGGATGTCCAAATCACGCTCGGCGCAGGCGCCTCCGCACGCTGCCTGTTCTACTCTACAGACGGGGGGTGGTTTGGATGGTCTTCCTCAGCGACCTGCTCAACGAAGCGGTCTACGATTGCCAGGGACGCAAGATCGGAAGCCTCAGCGACCTGGTGGTGTCCCATGGGGAGCTCTTCCCCACCGTGGTGGCCCTGGCCGTGGCTGTGCCTGCCCCTGCTCGTCTTTCTGCCAGGGAAACCCTTCTTGTGCCCTGGCGTTACGTGGTGGGCCTGGAGGAGCCTCGCCTCTCGTTAAACGTGCCCAAGGAGAGCATCAAGCCTTACTTGCCACGCAACGGCGAGCTTTTCCTGTCCCGGGACGTCCTGGACAAGCAGATCGTAGACACCCAGGGGCGCCGGATCGTCAAGGTTAACGACCTCAAGCTGGCTCAGGTGAAGGGGGTGGCCCGGCTCCTGGGGGCGGACATCAGCTTCCAGGCCTTTCTGCGGCGGCTGGTCCCCTTTAAGGTCCCCGAGCGGCTGGTGACGTGGAACTATGTGGAGCCCCTGGAAGCTGAGGCTCCCAGCGTCAAGCTCACGGTCCCCCACTCCAAGCTACGCGAGTTGCACCCAGCCGATCTGGCCGACCTTATTGAACAAATGAAGCCTGAGGCAGGCACCGCCCTCCTGGAAAGCCTGGACGTAGAGACCGCCGCCGATGCCCTCCAGGAAGTGGAGGCGCCTTATCAGGCCGACCTGGTGGAGGAATTGGACAGCGCCCGGGCCTCGGACCTTTTGGAGGCCATGCCGGTGGACCAGGCGGCAGATATCATCGGCGATCTCTCGCAGGAGAAGGCCCAGGAGATACTGTCGTTGATGGAGGAGGAGCCGGCACAGGAGGTGAAGGATCTCTTGCAGTACGGCGAGCGCACCGCTGGCGGGCGCATGAGCACCGACGTGCTCGTGCTTAGGGAAGACCTTACTGCGGAACAGGCGATAGAACAACTGCGCCTGGGAGCTCCGGAGGAGGAGACCACCTACTACCTCTTCGTCACCGATAGAGAGGATCACCTGGTGGGGGTGGTCTCAATGCGCCGCCTGGTCACGGCGTCGCCCAAGAAGCTGCTCCGGGACATCATGGATCGGAACGTGATCAAGGTCAACCTGGACACTGACCAGGAGGAGGTGGCCCGGGTCATGGCCAAGTACAGCCTCCTGGCGGTGCCGGTGGTGGACGAACAAGACCGTTTGCGGGGCGTAGTTACCGTGGACGACGTGCTGGAGGTGGTGCACGAGGAGGCCAACGAGGATATCTCTCAAATGGCCGGCACCACCGTGCAAGATGTCCGACAGGCCGGTTCTTTCTGGCACGCGGCCCTGGGGCGCTTTGCCTGGCTGTCGGCCACGCTGGTGGGCGGCATCATCACCGCGTTGGTGATGCGCAATTACTCTCAATCCATCCAGTCAGTCCTGGCCCTGGCCTATTTCATACCCCTGCTGCTGGCGGTGGGGGCCAGCGTGGGCGGCCAGTCCCTGGCGGTGGTCAGCCGGGGCGCCTCCACCGGTGCGGCCAGTCCGGTGGAGATATTCTGGAAGGAGCTTGGGATAGGCAGCATCGCCGGAGTGGTGGCCGGCCTGGCGGTGGCCCTGGTGGCCTATCTCTGGCTGAGTACGATTGAATTGGGCCTGGTGGTGGGTGCCAGCCTGGCGGTGACGCTGGTATCGGCGACGTTCATCGGGGCTGTCCTCCCGCTGATGCTCAAGGCCGGTCACCTGGATCCCACCCTGGCTGCCGGCCCGGTGGTGGATCCCATCATTGGGGTGATCAGCGTGGTGATCTACCTGAGTTTGGCCAGCCGCCTGCTCTCGTACGCTACCGTCTGACAGGGGGCAAAGCATGCGTTTCCCCAGGATCAACCGCAAGGTGGTACTTCTCTACCTGAGCATCATGGGCCCGGGGATCATCACGGCGACGGCCGACAACGACGCCGGCGGCATCGCCACCTACTCTGTGGTGGGGGCCAGCTACGGCTACGAGATGCTGTGGATGCTCTTCCTGATCACCTTCAGCCTGGGCGTCGTCCAGGAGATGTGCGCCCGGATGGGGGCGGTGACCGGGAAGGGCCTTTCCGACCTGATCCGCGAGAACTTCGGGGTCCGCTGGACCACGTTCGCCATGCTGGTGCTCTTGTTGGCCAACTTCGCCACCACCGTGGCCGAGTTCGCCGGCATCGCCGCGGGGCTGGAGATATTTGGGGTCAGCCGCTACATCTCCGTGCCTCTGGCCGCTCTGATGGTATGGGGCCTAGTGGTGAGGGGCTCTTACCGCTTCGCGGAAAGGATCTTCCTTTTGTTTGCCCTTTTCCAGGGCGCCTATGTGCTGGCCGGGCTGGTGACCCCTCAGGATTGGGGCCTGGCCCTTCGGAGCCTGGTGGTCCCATCCTTCCGCCTGGAGGCCAATTTCGTCTTGCTCTTCATTGCCACCATCGGCACCACGATCACCCCCTGGATGCAGTTTTACCTTCAGTCCTCGGTGGTCGACAAAGGCATAACAACCTCCGAGTACAGGTACGAGCGCCTGGACGTCCTTGTCGGTGCCTTCGTCACCGATTTCGTTTCCTTTTTCATCATCATCACCACCGCTGCTACTTTGCATAAGGCCAGCATCGCCATCGAGACTGCCCAGGACGCGGCCCGGGCCCTGGAGCCCCTGGCGGGGGCTTATAGCCAGCAGCTCTTCGCCGCGGGCCTCTTCGGCGCCTCTATGCTGGCAGCCAGCATAGTGCCCCTTTCTACGTCCTATGCCATCTGCGAGGCCTTTGGCTGGGAGAGCGGCGTTGGCAAGAGCTTGGACCAGGCACCGGCCTTCTACGTTCTGTACACGGCGTTGATCGTCACCGGCGCTGGATTGGTCCTGGTGCCCGATCTCTCCCTGATCAGAGTGATGCTTGTCTCCCAGAGCATCAACGGTCTCCTGTTACCAGTAGTACTCATCTTTATGTTGCTCTTGGTCAACAACCACCGGATCATGGGCAACTATGTGAATGGCCCGGTCTACAACCTCATCGCCTGGGCCACCACGCTTGCCATAATAATACTGACGGTGATCCTGATGGTCTCATCGGCCTTCCCCGGCCTCTTGCGATAGCCAGCCCTGTGTCGCAGGCCGATTAGCAGATGGCAGATAGCCGATAGCAGCTACCTGCCATCTGACGTTGGCTACTGGCTATTGACTTTTGGCGTGGCAAAGAGTAGAATGCGCCCCGTGTCGCAGCCGCTTTGATCTGAGACTAATCAAGCGCAGGGCGACCTGGCATTGTTGGTGGCATTGCCAGAAAGCCCTGGTACCTGGTAGGGTGCGTAGGAGTCCGGCCGGCGGTAGCGCCGGCTCCGGGTGCTCCGCGGACTCTATTTTTTGTGCCATCTTCTAACTGTGAGGATCAGCGTGGTGAAGAAAGAAACGGCCATTTCCCCTGAGCCGGCCCACGGCCTGCGCCGGGCGGTGGGCATCTGGGGGTCTTTCACCTGGGGCTATGCCGACGTGGGCGCCGATGTCTACGTGGCCCTGGGGCTGGTGATGGCCGCAGCCCAGGGGGCCACGCCTTTGGCCTTTGCGGTGACCGGGTTCGTTTACCTCTTCATCGGACTGGCCTACACCGAGCTGGCCTCCACCTACCCCGTGGCCGGCGGCGGCCAATATTACGTGCTGCGGGGCCTGGGAGATATCCTCGGCTTCACCGCTGGCTGGGCGCTCTTATTGGACTTCACCATTGACGTCTCCCTGTTTTCGTTGGCCTCGGCCGGCTATGTCAACTTCTTCTTCCCCGCTTTGAACGGCCGTGTGGAGGTGCCGATCTTCGGGCAGGTCCAACTCTGGCTGGCCATTGAGGCGGTGATCTTGATCCTGTTCCTGATCGGGCTCAACATCAAGGGCATCAGGGAATCCTCCCGGCTGAATACCATCACCTGCGCGGTGGACATGTTCAACGAGTCGGTGATAGTCTTCTTTGGTTTTCTTTTCGCCTTTGACCCAAACCTGATCCAGCAACAGTTCACCCAAGAGTTCCCATCCACCTACAATTTCATGTATGGGGCTTCCATCGCCATCATATCCTACATCGGCCTGGAGTCGATCTCCCAGGCCGCCGAGGAGACGGTGCGCCCGGCGACGATAGTGCCCCGAACCTCCCTGGCCTTGATCTTCACGGTCCTGATCTACGCCCTTAGCTTTTCCACCCTGGGCCTGGGCATGCTGCCATGGCAAACCTTTGCCCAGCACATGGGCGACCCGGTGGCGGTGCTCGCCCACAACATCCCTTTCCTGGGGTTCATCGCCGGCCCCTTCACCGCCATCCTGGCGGCCACCCTGATCTATGCCTCGGCCAACACCGGCGTCATGGGCTATTCCCGGATCACCTGGTCTATGAGCAAGTTCCGGCTCCTGCCCCAGTGGTTTAAGGCGGTGCATCCCAAGTTCCGCACGCCGGTCAGGACGATCCTGGTTTTCTCAGGGGTGGCACTGATCGAGGTGATCCTGGCCTCGCTAAGCCCCAATGCCTATGATACCCTGGCCAACATGTACGCCTTTGGCGCGGTAACGGGATACATCCTGGTCTTGATCTCCCTGATCCGCCTGCGCGTCGTTGATCCCTACACCCCACGCCCATACCGGGTTCCTGGGACCATCCATGTGAATGTACGGGGGCAGCGCGTTGATTTGCCGTTCATGGCCTTCGTGGGGCTGGCTGGAAACATCGTCATCTGGGTAATGGTGGTCCTGACCCACGACATCGGGCGCATCGCGGGTCCTTC
Organism: Ktedonobacter racemifer; assembly: GCA_020723545.1. GTDB lineage: Bacteria > Chloroflexota > DTOL01 > DTOL01 > JACQYG01 > JACQYG01. The sequence goes on along the minus strand of DYIS01000009.1, from coordinate 7,511 downwards.
ATGGCTGCTTCTGGGCTTTTTGATCTATCTCCTGTTCAGGCGTAGGGAAAACCTGCCTCTTTTGGGCAACGTGCCCCGGGATTGGGAGGCGGAGCAGATGCGGGTCTTGGGAGAGGCCCAGGAGTTCGAGTATTTAGAGCAATACCGGGAGGCCTTGAAGAGGAGAAACCATGGCTGATCGCATCACGGGGAAGCCCAAGGACCCTCCTGATCAGGAGCCCGGCGGTTTTGGAGTACTCGCACGAAATTTTAAAGTCTTCACCACAATTCTATTCATCGTCCTGGGAACGATCATTGTTATCAGGGCGATTTTCGAGAAGGGTGCCCTTTATCCCACGTTAATCGGGGTCTCTTTGATCGGGCTGGGCCTGGTCAGGTTGTGGGCGATGCTCAAGGCGTCCGATAACCTGTAGATGCTGGAGGACTGAAGTGCCGATAGTCCATATGACGCCGATGGGGGTTATTCTGGCCTCAGCCTTTGCGCTTTTGGTCTCGGGAATTCTCTGGTGGATGCTGAACCCGCCCACCATTATCAAGATGGTCGTCCCCATTGCCGTCGAGGAGATGGCGGGAGGAGGGGCTATTCTCGTCCCCGTTACCGGTTCGCAGTTTTCGGAGATGGTGGTCGGCCTGGCTGCCGGGCTGGCGCAGCGCGAACAGGTGCCGATTTCCTTCCTCTATGTGTTGGAAGTGCCCATGGCCCTGCCGCCGGATGCTGATATCCCGCGGGACCGCGAAAAGGGGGAAGAGGTGCTGATCCACGTCCAGGGCCTGGCGCAGAAGCTGGGCATTCCGACAACGGCCCGGTTGATGAAAGCTAGGGCGGCCGGGGCTGCCATCGTCCAGGCGGCCAGGGAGGGCAGGTCCAGGATGATCGTGATCCCCTCAGGGGAAAGGCAGAGGGTGGAAGGTTACTTCGGGCACACTGTAGATTACGTTTTCCGCTATGCGCCATGCGATGTCATGGTCTATCGGCCCACGGCTTTCTGTCGGTTGTAGGCTCTTTACAGTAAAGAAAAGCCAGCGTGTCATAGCGCTGTAAGCATTCGGAGGGGGTTTTCATGAACATAATTGTTCTGGGATGCGGTCGCGTGGGGGCGGCGCTGGCCATGATGTTGGACGCTGAGGGCCATAGCGTAACGGTGATAGATCAGAACAGCGACGCCTTTCGTAGGCTGGGTGCCGGGTACAAGGGCAACATGGTGCTGGGGACCGGCATAGACGAGGATGTATTGAGGAGTGCCGGGATCGAGAAAGCCGACGCGTTTGCGGCAGTGACCAACGGCGACAATACCAACATCATGGCCTCCCAGATCGCCTCCATGATCTTTCACGTTCCCAGGGTGGTCACTCGCATCTACGATCCCATCCGCGAGGAGACTTACCGGACCTTGGGACTGGACACCATCTGCCCCACCAGCATCGGTGCCAGGCTGTTCAAGGAGCGCCTCTTGGCTGGGATTGGTGACTCCTGAAGTACCTTTACTAGTAAAGAAAGTTTTTGGGGAGTTCAAGATGTACGTGGTTGTAGTGGGCGGCGGTAAGGTTGGCTATTATCTCACCAAGACTTTGATCGGCGAGGGGCACGAGGTCTTGTTGATCGAAAAGGACAAGAAAAAGTGCGAGGCTCTGGTCCACAGCCTGGGCAGCGTAGTCGTGCGCGGCGACGGTTGCGAGGCGTCCACGCTGACCGAAGTCGGGACCGGTCGCGCTGACGTGGTGGTGGCGGTCACCGGCGACGATGAGGATAACCTGATCGTCTGCCAGATGGCAAAGAAAAGGTTCAACGTGCCCCGCACCATCGCCCGGATCAACAACCCCAAGAACGAGCGCATCTTCAAGATCTTGGGCATAGACGTAACGATATCCAGCACCGACATCATCATGTCTCAGATCGAGCAGGAGCTCCCGGTCCACTCCTTCACTCACCTCTTGACGCTGCGCGGTGCCGGGCTGGAGATCGTGGAAACCCAGGTGGCACCTGAATCTCGGCTGGCCGGCAGGGCCCTGCGTGACTCGGCTCTGCCTGCCGAGTGCGCCATCAGCCTGGTCCTGCGGGACGGTAAACCGATCATACCTACCGGTAACCTGATATTGGAAAGCGGGGACCTGGTCATCGCCGTGACCAGCCCCGGAAGTGAAGATGAACTGCGAGGCCTCTTCCGTGGGAAGACTTGATTCAAAGGGGGTGGTGTATCGCAGGGAGCAGGTAGCGGCTAGTTAAAGCAGCGCGAAATCTAAAAAGGAGCTGAGAAGATGTTGAAAGCTAAAAGACTTTGGGCTCTGTTGGCGGCACTCGCCATCCTTTCCATGGCCTTCACGGCCTGCGGGCCAACCCCTACCCCGCCCCCGCCCACGGCCACCCCAAGCTAAAGGTGGCCGTCGTCTACGTGGGGCCCATCGGGGACGGCGGTTGGACCTACGCGCACGATCAGGGTCGTTTGGCCCTGGAGAAAAAGTTGCCCTACGTGGAGACCGCCAAGATCGAGTCGGTGCCCGAGGGGGCCGATGCCGAGCGGGTGATCCGGGATTTCGCCCAGAAGGGCTATAACATCATCTTCGCCACTAGCTTCGGCTACATGGACTCGGTGATCAACGTGGCCAAGGATTTCCCGAAGACCTACTTTCTCCATTGCACGGGATACAAGACGGCGGCCAACGTTGGCATCTACGATGGCCGGGGCTACCAGGGGTGGTACCTGGCGGGCATAGCCGCCGGCAAGATGACCAAGAAGAACGTCCTGGGCTATGTGGCCCCCTACCCCATACCGGAGGTGATCCGCAACCTGAACGCCTTTACCCTGGGTGCGCGTTCGGTAAACCCCCAAGTGAAGGTGCACATCGTCTGGATCAACGCCTGGTTTGACCCCCCGAAGGAGCAATCGGCGGCCACGACCCTCATGGACCTGGGTGCTGACGTGGTGGCCCGGGAGTCCGACTCCACGGCCCCGGATAGCCTGGCCCTGTCCAAGGGCTTCTATGTGGTGGGCTATAACTCTGACTCCAGCGCCATTGCCAAGGATGCCTTCCTGACCGCTCCCATCTGGGACTGGGGCGTGTACTACACCAAGGCAGTGGAGGACATCAAGAACGGCACCTGGAAGAACGTGCCGTACTGGGGCCGCATGTCCGACGGCATCCTGAAACTGGCGCCGTTCGGGCCCAAGGTGACCGATGAGGCCAGGAAGCTGGTGGAGGCCAAGCAGAAGGAGATCCTGGAGAACAAGTGGGACGTCTTCACCGGCCCCATCAAGGACCAGAAGGGGGAGGTGAAAGTCCCCGCCGGCAAGGCCATGACTGGTGAGGAGATGCTGAGCTTCAACTGGCTGGTGGAAGGCGTGGTGGGCTCCATCCCCAAGTAGCCGGAGCGGCCCTGGCGCGAGCGCTAGCAGCAGTCTCTTTACTGGCAAAGACACGGTGCGTCTCCTGGTATCGGTCCGGGAGACGCACAATTTTTGTCATGATTGATGAAACCCTCATGAACCAACAACTGCTCGCATTTTGGAGCGCTCCTCCGGCTGAACTGCTTCAGCGACTTCAAACAAGGCCGCTGGGCTTGACCAACGATGACGCCCAGCAGCGCCTCACACGCTATGGCTCCAATCTCCTGAAGCCCAAAAAGCGATCGGACGCGCTGACGCTCCTGCTTGCTCAATTCAAGAGCCCGCTTATCCTCATCCTTCTCTTCGCAGCGGGATTGTCCTTCTTCCTGCATGATCCTGCCGATGCCCTCATCATCCTGGCCATCGTCCTGGTCAGCGGCCTCCTGGGCTTTTGGCAGGAACGCGGCGCGGCCAACGCCGTGGAGAAGCTGCTGGCTATCGTCCAGATCAAGGCAATGGCGCTGCGTGACGGCAGCCCAGTGGAGATCCCGGTCGAAAGGGTGGTGCCCGGCGATATCGTCGTCCTCAACGCCGGCGACGTCATCCCTGGCGACTGCCTGATCCTGGAGTCCAAGGACTTGTTTGTGGACGAGGCCGCGCTGACGGGCGAGACTTATCCGGTGGAAAAACTGGTGGGGGTTCTGCCGCCGGAGACGCCCCTCAGCCAGCGCAATAACTCCCTGTTTATGGGAACCCATGTGGTCAGCGGCAACGCGCAAGCGGTGGTCGTCCATCCGGGGACAGAAACCGAATTCGGCAGGGTCTCCGAGCGACTGAAGCTCCGTGCGCCGGAGACGGAGTTTGAGCACGGTGTCCGGCGTTTTGGCTATCTTCTCATGGAAGTCACGCTGTTGATGGTCATCGCCATCTTCGCCTTCAACGTCTACTTTGCCCGCCCGGTGCTGGATTCGTTCCTCTTTGCCATGGCCCTGGCGGTGGGGCTGACCCCGCAACTGCTGCCGGCGATCATCAGCATCAACCTGTCCCATGGAGCGAAGCGCATGGCCCTCCAGAAGGTCATCGTCAAACGCCTGGCCTCCATTGAGAACTTCGGCAGCATGGACGTGCTCTGTTCCGATAAGACCGGCACCCTGACCGAAGGCGTGGTGCGCCTGCACTCCGCCCTGGATGTGGACGGCCAGGAGAGCGAGAAGACCCTGCTCTATGCCTACCTCAACGCCTCCTACGAGACGGGCTTCACCAACCCCATTGACGAGGCGATCCGCACCTATCGCCCCTTTGATCTGTCCGGCTACCGCAAGCTGGACGAGGTTCCGTACGATTTTATTCGCAAGCGCTTGATCATCCTGCTGGCCAAGGGCGATGCGCACCTGATGTTGACGAAAGGTGCGCTGGAGAACGTGCTGGCCGTCTGTTCTTGGGCGGAGACGTCCGATGGGCAGATCTTGGACATCGCCGCGCTGGGCGAGCAGATTCAGCAACGCTTCCGGGAGTTCAGCCGCCAGGGCCTTCGCACCCTGGGGATCGCCTATCGGGACGTGGGGTTCATCCGCAATTTTATGATCACCTTTGGGTCTGTCAGTTCGGTGTTTGATTATCTCACCTTCGGCGTGTTACTCTTCCTCCTGCAGGCCACACCGGAGCAGTTCCGAACTGGCTGGTTCCTGGAGTCAGTGATCTCGGCGTCGCTCATCGTACTGGTGATTCGCACCCGCAAGCCCTTTTACAAGAGCAGGCCAGGGAAGCATTTGTTGATAGCCACCCTGTTGGTGGTCGGCGTCACGCTGATCCTGCCTTTCGCGCCGCTGGTCACGGTCTTTGGCTTCACCCCGTTGCCACCGCCGTTCCTGCTGGTCATGGGGATGATCGTGGCGCTCTACGTCATCTCTGCAGAAGCGGCCAAGAGAGTATTTTACAGAAGGGTGAGGTTCTGATCCTGACCCGGCTCGAAGTGCAATTCCTTGCCATTGGGGATATTGCGTAAGAGGGAAAAAATGCCTGAAAAATCAGTCATCATCATCGGCGGCGGGCTGGCCGGCCTGTCCACGGGCGTCTACGCCCAGATGAACGGCTATCGCGCCCACATCTTCGAGCATCACACCAAGTCGGGTGGAGTGGCTGCTGCCTGGGAACGTCAGGGCTACCTAATTGACGGTGGCATCCATTTCCTCATGGGGCACAGGCCCGGCCAGCCCATCTACGACCTGTACAGCGAGTTGGGCACTGCCCAGGCCAATCGCTTCCTCGATATGACCACCTACGGTCGCTTCGTCGACGAAGCTAGTGGGTGCAGCGTAGATGTCACCGGCGACTTGGATCGCCTGGCGAGCGATTTGAAGGCCCTCTCGCCGGCTGATGCTCGGATCGTTGACGAACTGATGGCAGGAGCCCGGGGCATGCAGGGTTCCGACATGTTGTTTGAGGTAGGCATGGGCAAACCGCCCGAGTTGATAGACCCTCTGGATCAACTCAGGCAATTCTGGGGCATGCGCCGGATCTTCAAGTACTTTACAGGCAGGTACGCCAAACCCGCCGCCGATTACGCTCAGGCCGTGCATAGCCCCTTGCTGCGCCAGATCCTGGAGAACCTGTTCCTGCCGGAGGCGCCAGTCTGGTTCTTTCTTATGCTCCTGGCACTGCTGGCGAACAGGCAAATTGGGCTGCTGGAGAGGGGATGCCTCGACTTCGTCCTGCCCATCGAGAAGCGCTACAAGGCCTTGGGTGGCCAGGTGACCTACGAGGCCACGGTGGAGGAGATCCTGGTGGAGAATGACCGGGCCGTGGGCGTGCGCCTGGCCGACGGCAGCGAGCACCGTGCCGACATCGTCGTCTCCGCCGCCGATGGGTACAGCACCATCTTTAAGATGCTGGGCGTGCGCTATACGGACGTGAAGATCAAAGAAAGATATCGGAGTTGGATGTTGATTCGCCCCACGGTCATGGTCAGCTTTGGGGTGGCGAGGGTATTTCCAGACGATCCTCCCTTGAGCATCATTATGCTGAAGAACCCCTTCACTATAGGCAGCCAGGCGATCAAGGGCTTCTCTCTGCGCATTTTCAACTACGGCGCTAAGTTTGCCCCACCGGGAAAGACGGTGGTCCAGGCTATATTAGAGACGGAATGGGATTTCTGGAATGATTTGCAAAAGGACCGGCCGCGCTACGAGGAAGAGAAGGAGCGGGTGGCAACGGAGGTCCTGGTGCGACTGGAAGCCCATTATCCCAATATCTCCTCACAGGTGGAGATGACCGACGTGGCCACTCCTTACACCACCTGGCGCTACACCCTAAATCACAAGGGGGCTTACATGGGCTGGCTGCCGACGCCGGAAGTGATCATGACTCCACTGCCAAGAACTCTGCCTGGCTTGGCAAACTTCTACATGGCCGGCCAGTGGGCGATGCCGGGCGGTGGCGTCCCACCATGCCTCTATTCCGGCCGCCACGTGGTACAGATTCTCTGTCGCCGGGACGGAAAGCCATTCGTCGGCAACCAGCCGTAGTGCAGGTTTCCATACCTGCCCTTTTGGCCTGAAGCCACAAATTCTTTATAGAAGGCTACAGAGTGCAAAGAGGGCAAAGAAGGAGGAAACCAACATGCAGAAGCAAAGAGCGATCTCCAAGCAGGAACCCCACATCATCGAAATGCCGTCGCAAAAGATGGCTGTGGTACTCACCACGGGGGATCCTAACGTAGTGGGAGCCCAGGCCCTGCCCGCGCTCTATGGGGCGGTCTACACACTGAAATTTGATCTCAAGAAGAAGGGCATTGACTTCAAAGTGGGAGCACTCCGTGGGCGCTGGCCCGATGCGCACCTCGTCCCTAAGGACCAGTGGCTCGGCATCTGGGGTTTGCCCATTCCCGAGGATACGACCTCGTTGCCGCAAAAGGTTCCTGGAACCGAGGTCAAGATCGAAGTGTGGGAGTATGGCGCCGTGGCCCAAATCCTCCACGTTGGGCCCTTTAGCACGGAACCGTCTACCGTGCAGCGTCTCCACGACTTCATCGCCGAAAATGGGTACGAGATAGCGGGCGTTCACGAAGAGGAATATCTCACAAAGCCCACGGCAAAGGTACAAAAGACCCTCATTCGGTACCCGATCAAGAAGATAGGGTGAGCGTTCAGCCGTCAGCGATCAGCGGCTAGGCAGAGGAAGGGGGTAGGA